>NZ_JBLQTA010000012.1:0-138036 GCF_048159625.1 Ciceribacter azotifigens
GTCAGTGAGCGGATGTATAATCCTACCCCCTCAAACAAGTCAACAACCTTTTGTCAGAAAACTGACATTTTCGCGTAATATATTGATATTAAACATATTATTTGAATTCGCCGGGAATCGGCCGAAGAAGGTTGTCCGGACCCTCGCTCACAAGGGGAGCGCCCGGTCCAATGGTGCGTTTGGTGACCGCCGTCATCGCAGCCGCAAAATCGTCTGCCCACGGGGTCAATATGTCTGCGGCACGTCCACGAACCATTCCCGGGATCACGAGAGCCTCGGCTTTCACGATGCGACCTACTTCAGTCAGCTTTTCAAGCGAAAAGCCGGCCTGTCTCCCCGCCGCGCACCGGCAGAGCATTGTCGCAGGCAACGGCAGGACGGGACAGGAGAGCCGGCGGGCTAAGCCGGCTGGCCGTGACCGGCTCGCGCATGAGAGAGTCATGATCGCAACCAGATATATCAGACTTGCCATTCTTCCGTGGGCCTGACAGTTTTCAGCCGCCCCATAGGAGCCGGTTGCACAAGCCGTTGCCGCCGAGCCGAGAGAAGCGGAGTACGATCAATGACCATGCACAAGAACTTCATTGCCGGCGAATGGACCGGCGCTGACGCGATCGAGAACCGAAACCCCTCCGACACCAATGATGTCGTCGGGCTCTATGCTCGTGGCACTCCCGAGGACATGAAAGCGGCGATTGCCGCCGCCAAGGCGGCCTTTCCCGCCTGGTCGCGCTCGGGCATCCTGGAGCGCCACGCGATCCTGCGAAAGGCGAGCGACGAGATCATGGCCCGCAAGGACGAGCTCGCCGCGCTGCTCGCGCGCGAAGAGGGCAAGGTTCTGCCCGAAGCGCTCGGAGAGACGGTCCGGGCCGGCCAGATCTTCGATTTCTTCGCTGGCGAATGCCTGCGGCTCGCGGGAGAGGTCTTGCCCTCGGCGCGGCCGAACATCGGCGTGGAGATCACCCGCGAGCCGATCGGTCCGGTCGGCCTCATTACACCCTGGAACTTTCCGATCGCCATTCCAGCCTGGAAGATCGCCCCAGCGCTCTGCTACGGCAACACGGTCGTCTTCAAGCCGGCCGAGCTCGTGCCGGGCTGTGCCTGGGCGATCGTCGACATTCTCGATCGTGCCGGTCTGCCCAAGGGCGTCATCAACCTCGTGATGGGCAAGGGCTCGGTCATCGGCCAGGCGATGCTCGACAGCCCCGATCTCGCCGGCATCAGCTTCACCGGGTCGGTCGGAACCGGCAAGCGGATCGCCGTCGCGTCCGTCGAACACGGCCGCAAGTACCAGCTCGAGATGGGCGGCAAGAATCCGTTCGTCGTCCTTGACGACGCCGATCTCGACGTCGCGGTGAATGCGGCGGTAAACTCCTCCTTCTTCTCGACAGGCCAGCGCTGCACCGCGTCTTCGCGGCTGATCGTCACCGAGGGCATCCACGATCGCTTCGTCAGTGCCGTCACCGAACGGCTCCATGCGCTGAAAGTCGACAACGCGCTGAAGACCGGCACGGACATCGGCCCGGTCGTCGACGAGCGGCAACTGGCACAGGACATGGACTATATAGAGATCGGACGCAAGGAAGGCGCGAACCTCGCTTTCGGCGGCGAGCGCCTCAACCGGGAAACACCGGGCTTCTATCTTCAGCCGGCCTTGTTCACCGAGGTCGACAACCAGATGCGGATCGCACGGGAAGAAATCTTCGGGCCGGTCGCCACCGTCATTCGCGTAAAGGACTATGAAGAGGCGCTGAGCGTCGCCAACGACACGCCCTTCGGCCTGTCCTCTGGCATCGCGACGACGAGCCTGAAGCAGGCGACCCATTTCCGCCGCAACGCCGAAGCCGGCATGGTGATGGTGAACCTGCCGACGGCGGGCGTCGACTTTCACGTTCCCTTCGGCGGTCGAAAGGCGTCGTCCTTCGGCTCCCGCGAGCAGGGCCGTTACGCGGCCGAATTCTTCACGGTCGTGAAGACACAGTATACGCTCGCCTGACACGGTACGGCCGGGGGAACCTCCCCCGGCCGTCTGCATGGGACAATTGAGGCGATGTCAGCCCTTGGTGATCACGATCAGGGTCGTAAAGATCACCGGCACGGCGGTCAGGGCCGGCAGGATGATTGCCGGGTAGCCGAAGTACGCAATAGCGAGAAGCCAGACCAGGACCAGGTTGAGGATAAAGAGAAGCTTGGCCGTAGTCGGTCCGGTAAAGGCTTCCCTGAGCATCCATCCGAAGACCGGAACACTGTAAACCATTCTTGCGAGCATATCGGATTTCCTTTCTTCACCGGCAGCCTTGACTTTCGTCAACCCACTAGACGCCGTGAAGAGGCGCTGCAATGCGGCATTTTGGCCCGTATCCGTTCATGGCGGATTGCCCGCGTCCACGTGATCGACTATCACGACACGGTCTGCATCAAGAAAGCTCGTGGTCCCGGCCGCAACAGCCCATCCCGCGTCGCCAATCGAACTGCAGGCTTATTCAAAACCAGCGATGGTTCCACCCGACGAAAGCGAAGTGGTGGATGAAAAGGGAATACGGTGAGGATTACCCATCAGGGGCCGAGACCGTAGCTGCCCCCGCAACTGTGAGCGGAGAGCGACGTCCAGCATGCCATTGGCCGGAAACGGTTGATAAGGCGGACCGAGCCGAGACCCGCGAGCCAGGAGACCTGCCATCGCTTCGGCCACGATTTCCGTGGCGTCTCAAGCAATTCCGCGCGGTGGGCGCGGAGGAAAGGCAATAGAATGCATATTGAAGTTGGAATTATCGATCCGGTTCGTATCGCCCTTGCGAACGCGGCCGCCCTCGGCGTCGTCGCATCCCAGCTGCCGGCCGTCGTGCGCAATCCGCTGGTCGTGCCGAAGGCCCTCGTCTCCGCGGTGGTGTTTTCCGCCCTGATGCAGGCCTGGCACCTGCCGGTCGGCCCGTCCGAACTGCACCTGATCGGCGCGACGACCATCTACATGCTCTTCGGTTTTGCGCCGGCCATGCTCGGCTTCGCGCTCGGTCTCGTCCTGCAGGCTTTCCTGTTCGAGCCGGGCGACATCCCGCATCTCGGCGTCAACGCGCTTTCCCTGATGGTGCCGATGATCGCTGTCCACTACAGCTTCGGCCGCCGGCTCTTCGATGCGAAGCTGCGCGACCGCTTCAATCTCGGCAAGGTCCTGCGCATCGACGCCGTCTACTATGCGGGCGTCTCGGCGATGGTCGGCTTCTGGCTGATGATCTCCAACGATGCGGTCGCCCTCACCGACTGGGCCGCCTGGGTCGCCGCCTATTTCCCGGTCTTCGTCGTCGAAGCGTTCATCACCTTCACCGCCGTGTCGGTGATTAAGGGCTTCCGCGCGAACGGGCTGGTCTACCGCATGACCGAGGTCGATCGTCTGACCTTCGCCTGAGTCCGGCTGGCGGTTGCCGCCTGTCACAAAACCAGGAAAGCGCATGGACGTCGGGCCATGCGCTTTTTTCTTTTGATAAGCGCCGGCCAAAGCGCCTTGGCTTTCCTTCCGCCGAAGGCCTCGCTTGACAAAACCGGGCGGAAAACTAAGGGTCCGGCGAGGACGACCGGCGTCCGTTCCATGACATCAGAAGGGCGAGGCCATTGCGCATTCTCTCCGAAGCCTACTTCCCCGAACTGCCGAACTACTATCGTGGCAAGGTTCGTGAAAACTACGATCTTCCGGACGGCCGGCGCATCATCATCTCCACCGACCGACTGAGTGCCTTCGACCGCATTCTGACCTGCATTCCCTACAAGGGACAGGTGCTGACCCAGACGGCCCGGTACTGGTTCGAACAGACGAAGGACATCTGTCCGAACCACGTGCTGGACTATCCTGACCCGAACGTCGTCGTCGGCAAGAAGCTCGACATCCTTCCGGTCGAAATCGTCGTGCGGGGATACCTCGCGGGAACGACGGGCACCTCCATCCTCACGCTCTACAAGGCCGGTCAGCGGGAAATGTACGGAATCCGGCTGCCGGACGGCATGCGCGATAACCAGGTCCTGCCGCAGGCGATCATCACCCCGACCAGCAAGGCTTTCGATGGCGGCCACGACGAGCCGCTGACGCCGGAACAGATCGTCTCGACCGGGCTTCTGACGCAGAAGCAGTGGGACACGCTTTCGGATTACGCGCTGGCGCTCTTCGCTCGCGGCCAGAAGCTCGCCGCCCAGCGCGGGCTCATCCTCGTCGACACCAAATACGAGTTCGGCACCGACAAGGACGGCACCATCATCCTCGCCGACGAGATCCACACGCCGGACAGCAGCCGCTACTGGATCGCCGACAGTTATCCCGAGCACTTCGAGAAGGGCGAACGCCCGGCGAGCTTCGACAAGGACTTCGTCCGGTCGTGGGTCGCCGAGCGCTGCGATCCTTACAAGGACGAAGTTCCGGAAATTCCGGCGAAACTGGTCGAGGACACCTCGAAGGTCTATATAAAAGCATATGAGGCAATCACCGGCGAGACGTTCGTGCCGGACGACAGCGGGGAAACGCCGCTGGCAAGGGTTCGCGCAAATCTCGATCGCTACTTTCCAAGGAGCTGAGTGAAACGTTGGCGATCGCGCCGAAAGAGGAAGCGTTCCCGTCGAGCAAAGGACGGACCGGCGCGCGCACCGCGCGAAGCCCACGCAAGCCGCGTCGCCCGGCGGCGGAGACGCGCGAGGACATCCTCAACACGGCCGAGGAACTGTTCCGCACCAAGGGCTTCACGAACGTTGCGGTGGCGGACGTCGCCGCAGTACTTGGCATGTCGCCGGCCAATGTGTTCAAGCACTTCCATTCGAAGACGCATCTCGTCGATGCCATTTCGGTTCGCCATCTCGAATCGATGATCGAACGGCTCGCCCGGCCGGACGACCACAAGGCTCCTCCGGAGCGCCTCCTCCACTTCGTCGAACAGTTGATGGAAAGCCATCTGCGGGATCTGCAGAAGAGCCCGCACCTCTTCGAGATGATCGTTTTCTCGGCCGGTCAGGAACTGCCCTGCGCCGAGCAGTACCGCGAGATGCTTATCGACGACATTGCCCTAATCATCGAGGCGGGCGTCGAAAGCGGCGTCTACCACGTCAAGGACAGCCGCAAGGCCGCCGAAATTGCGACTCTGGCACTGGCCTGCGTGCTCCACCCGGTATTGATCGCCCGGGAAAAGGCAGACATATTGGCAACACGTTGCCGTGAAGTTGTCGCTCTGATCGATACCGCACTGCAAAATCCGCTTGCAAAGTGACGATACCATTATTACGTCACTTTGCATCGCCTCCCGTCCAGCGACGCTAGGACGACGCGGAATTATGCCGTCGCCGTCCCTTGTCCGGGATGGACATGGCCTATAAAAATTGACGCCTGCTATTTCGTCGGCCCTGCCGATCCTCTCGTGCACGCCTCTTTTCGGAAAGAACTGATGTCCAGACGTTTTCTGCTGCCTTCTCTGTTCCTGCTCGTGACCGCCGCACTGGCGGGCTGCAATGATTCCGGCGATCAAAAGGCCGGCGCTGGCGCGGGGGCGGAGCGGCCGCCGTCGCCAGTCAGCGTCGTCATCATGAAGAAGGCCGAACAACCGCTGACCACCTTGCTTCCGGGACGTGCCGCCGCCTTCCAGGTCGCCGAAATTCGGCCGCGCGTCAGTGGCATCATCAAGGAAATCGCCTTCAAAGAAGGCGGCGAAGTGAAGGAGGGCGAACTCCTCTACAAGATCGAGGACGATACTTATCGCGCCCAGGTCGCTCAGGCGGAAGCCAGCCTTTCCAAGGCCGAGGCCAGCGTTCCGAGTGCGGAAGCCAATCTCGCCCGTTACGAGCGGCTGGTCGGCAGCGGCGCGACACAAATCGAATTCGAAAACGCCAAGGTCACCCTGCTGCAGGCAAAGGCAGATGTGGCCGAGGCCAAGGCGGCATTGAACTCCGCGCAGATCAACCTCAACCTCACCGAAATCCGTGCGCCCTTCGAGGGCGTTACGAGCGCCTCGAATTTCTCGATTGGCAACGTCGTGACCGCCAACCAGACGGATGCGCTGACGACACTGCGTCGCCTCGACCCGATCTACATCGAACTGACGGAATCGAGCGCAAACCTGCTGCGTCTGAAGCAATCGATCGCCGCCGGACGGTTGAACGAGGGCAGCGGCAACGACACGGCCGACATCCACCTGACGCTCGAGGACGGCATTGAGTATCCGCATGTCGGCAAGCTCGACATGTCGGACATGGCCGTCAGCCAGACGACCGGCACCTATTCGATCCGCGCCGTGTTCGACAACCCGGACAACATGATCCTGCCGGGCATGTATGTCCGCGCCAGCGTCACGGTCGGCAAGGAAAACGGCTATCTGATCCCGCAGCGGGCCGCCATGCGCGATGCCCGGGGCCAGTTGATCGCCAAGTTCGTAAATGCGCAGAACACGGTGGAGACACGCACCTTCTCCGAGAGCAATGTTTCTGGCAACAACTGGCTGGTCACGGAAGGCATCACCGACGGCGACAAGCTGATCGTCGACGGCTTCCAATGGAT
The DNA here is from genome assembly GCF_048159625.1 of Ciceribacter azotifigens. Taxonomy (NCBI): domain Bacteria; kingdom Pseudomonadati; phylum Pseudomonadota; class Alphaproteobacteria; order Hyphomicrobiales; family Rhizobiaceae; genus Ciceribacter; species Ciceribacter azotifigens. The sequence continues at coordinate 6,521 of NZ_JBLQTA010000012.1, forward strand.
CGGCGACGGCGCGCCGGTAGCTCCGGTGGAAGCGACTGTCGATGCAAAGGGCTTCGTTGTCGAAGCACCCAAGGCAACGGAAGCAACCCCGGCCGCAAAGCCGTGATTTTGCGGCTCAGCGGACAGTATACAGGCGCTAAGGGGTAACCAATGGCCAAATTTTTTATCCACCGCCCGATCTTTGCCTGGGTGATCGCGATCGTGATCATGCTGGGCGGCGCTCTGGCAATCTCGACCCTGTCGATTTCTCAGTATCCGGAGATCGCACCGACCACCGTGCGCATTTCCGCGACCTATAATGGCGCCAGCGCCGAGACTGTCGAAAAATCGGTGACGTCGATCATCGAGGACGGCATGACCGGCCTTGACGACCTGACCTACATGACCTCGTCGTCCAGCACTGGCCGGGCGACGGTCACGCTGACCTTCGGCAACAGCATCGAGCCCGATATCGCCCAGGTCCAGGTGCAGAACAAGCTGCAGCTCGTACAGTCGCAGCTCCCCGACGTCGTGCAGACTGCCGGCATCGAGGTGACCCGTTCGACATCGAGTATTCTTCTGGTCGGCGCACTGGTCTCCACTGACGCAAAGCGCAAGCCGGTCGAACTCGGGGATATCTTCTCCACCCAGATCGAAGACCAGATCAAGCGTCTCGAAGGCGTCGGCAGCATTCAGGTGTTCGGTACGGGCTACGCCATGCGCGTCTGGCTCGACCCGTTCAAGCTGAACAAGTTCCAGCTGACCCCGACCGATATCACCACCGCCATTCAGGCGCAGAACACGCAGGTCTCTGTAGGATCGCTCGGCGGCCAGCCTGTCGCGGCCGGCCAGCAGCTAAATGTGACGGTGACTGCTCAGAGCCAGCTACAGAACGTTTCGGACTTCGAATCGATCATTCTGAAGGTCGAGACCGACGGCGCCACCGTTCGCCTCAGCGACGTCGCCCGCATCGAGATCGGGCAAGAGAGCTATTCGACGAATACGCGGGCCAACCGCAATCCAGCAACCGGCTTCGCGGTGAACCTGGCAACCGGCGCCAACGCCCTCGACACGGCGGCTCGCGTAAAGACCGCGCTGGCCGCGATCGCTCCGAATCTGCCCGAAAATGTCGTCATCACCTATCCCTACGATACTTCGCCCTTTGTCCAGCTCTCGATCGAGAAGGTGGTTCACACGCTGATCGAGGCGATCGTCCTCGTCTTCTTCGTTCTCTTGATCTTCCTGCAGAACCTGCGCGCCACGATCATTCCGATGATCGCCGTGCCCGTCGTTCTGCTCGGTACCTTCGGGATTCTGGCGTTGACCGGTTATTCGATCAACACGCTCACCATGTTTGCCATGGTGCTGGCGATCGGCCTGCTCGTCGACGACGCCATCGTGGTCGTCGAGAACGTCGAACGCATCATGTCCGAAGAGCGCCTGTCGCCGGTCGAGGCGACGGAAAAGTCAATGGGCGAAATCACCGGCGCGATCGTCGGCATCGCTCTCGTCCTTACCGCCGTGTTCATTCCGATGGCCTTCTTCGGCGGCTCCACCGGTATCATCTACCGCCAGTTCTCGGTGACCATCGTCTCGGCCATGCTGCTCTCCGCAGTCGTGGCCATCGTGCTGACGCCGGCGCTCTGCGCCACGATGCTGAAGCCGATCGACCACACCAAGGAGCGTCGCGGACCGGGCGCCTGGTTCAACCGCAACTTCGACCGGACGACGGGCGGCTATGTCTCGAGCATTGGCTATCTTCTCAAGCGCCCGCTGCGCGTCATGCTGATGTTCGCCGTCGTCATCGGCGGTTGCGCCTGGATCTTCATACGCATGCCGAGCTCCTTCCTGCCACAGGAAGACCAGGGCGTACTGATGACGATCGTCCAGCTGCCGAATGGCGCGACGACGGCGCGCACAGAAGAAGTCATCAAGAAGATCGAGGATTATTATCTCGAAAAAGAAAAGGGTGCGGTTCAGGACGTCTTCGCCGTGTCCGGCTTCAGCTTCGTCGGCCAGGGCCAGAATTATGCGCTGGTCTTCGCCAAGCTCAAGGAGTTCGAGGAGCGCACGACTCCGGAACTGGCCGCCTCTGCCGTGGTCCAGCGCGCCATGGGCTACTTCTTCACCCTGCGCGACGCCATGGCCTTTCCTCTCCAGCCGCCGGCGATTCCCGGTCTCGGCACGTCCAGCGGCTTCTCCATGTATCTCGTCGACAACGGCAATACAGGTACGGAGGCATTGACCGCCGCATCGAAGAAGCTCCTCGGGCTGGGCAGCGCAAACGCTAAGGTCAGCTCGCTCCGGTCCAATAGCCCGGATGCCGAAAGCCAGCTGAAGATCCTGCTCGATCAGGAAAAAATGGGCGCCATGGGGCTCGACCTCGCATCGGTCAATTCCATGCTGTCGACGATTTTCGCCGGCCGCGACGTCAACGACTTCACGCTCAACAACGAACTGAAACCTGTCTACGTGCAGGGCGACGCTCCGTATCGCATGCAGCCGGACGACCTCGGTCACTGGTATGCTCGCAACACGGCCGGCGAAATGGTGCCCTTCTCCGCGTTCAGCCAGGTTTCCTGGGTTGGCGGTCCGCCCACTCTGGCGCGCTTCAACGGCACCAGTGCCATCTCGCTGGACGGCGCGGCGGGCCCGGGGGTTAGCTCCGGCGACGCAATGGACGAAATGGAACGGCTGACGGCTAGCCTCGACGGTGGTTACTCCGTCGCCTGGCAGGGCATCTCCTATCAGGAACGCCTGTCCGGTTCCCAGGCTCCCTTGCTCTACGGCCTCTCTGTGCTGATCGTCTTTCTCTGCCTGGCTGCCCTCTACGAAAGCTGGTCGATCCCGTTCTCCGTCATCATGGCGGTGCCGGTCGGCGTGCTCGGCGCACTCGCCGCGGCCTATTTCTTCAACCAGGCGAACGACGTCTACTTCAAGGTGGGATTGCTGACGACCATCGGCCTCGCCGCGAAGAACGCGATCCTGATCGTGGAGTTTGCCAGAGAACGGCAGGCGCACGGCGTGTCGCTCATCGACGCCACGCTCGAAGCGGCCCGACTGCGCCTTCGCCCGATCATCATGACGTCGCTCGCCTTCATCCTCGGCGTCGTCCCCCTGGCGGTCGCGACCGGTGCCGGTTCCGCCGCTCAGAACTCGATCGGGATCGGCGTTCTCGGCGGCATGCTCGCGGCGACGGGACTCGGCATCTTCTTCGTGCCGTCTTTCTTTGTCATCGTCCGCCGGCTCGTCATCCGTGCAAAAGGACAAGAGGCCCTGTCATGATAAGCGCGGACTTGCTAATGTCGCCAAATCACCGGGGCCGATTCCACCGGAAATGAACAAGCATTGGCGGCGGGGGATGGCGGTCGTTCCCGACTTCCCCCGCGCCGACAACACGAGTGTATTCACAGGATCACACAATGAAGTCCATTCGCGTAGCCGCGCCACTTGCCATGCTTTTCCTAGCCGGATGTGTCTCCGGCCCCGAGCATACGCCGCCTGAAACGCCATTGCCGCAGAAGTTTGGCGAAGGCAGCACCAAGAGCGCCGGTGACGTCACAATGACGTCCTGGTGGACCGCCTTCAACGACCGCCGCCTCGACGGCCTCGTCCAGCAGGGGCTCTCCCAGAACCTCGACATCCTGCAGGCGATGGAACGCATCACGGCGGCCGAAGCGAACGTGGTCGTCGCCGGCTCCGGCGCCCTGCCGAACCTTACCGGCTCCGCCGACGAAACGGTGAGCCGAACGAAGGGCACAGACGATTACGCCGACCGCACCACCGACACGACGTCGGCGGCGAGCGGCGGGCTCAACATCTCCTGGCTTCTCGACCTGTTCGGCCAGTACAAGCGCGCCAAGGAGAGCGCCGAGGCGTCCGTGGACGCGGCCTACGCCAGCGCCGACGTGGCAAGGCTCGCCTACCTTTCGGATCTGGTCACCTCCTACATCAACGCCCGCTACTACCAGGAACGGCTGGCGATCGCCCGCAAGAACATCGCCTCGCGCCGGGAAACCCTTGAGCTCACCAAGCTGCAGCTCGAAGCCGGCGCCGCCTCGCGCCTCGACGTGGTCCAGGCCGAAGGCCTGGTCAACTCCACGCTTTCCGAACTGCCGGGCTACGAGACCAACTTCCGAAAGGCGGCACACCACATGGCGACGCTGCTCGGGCTGCCGGCCTCTGCGCTCGTTTCCGACCTTCAGAAGGGCGCGCCGCAGCCGGTCGCCCGCCGCAGCGTGAATGCCGGCGTTCCCGCCGACCTGATCCGCAATCGTCCGGATATACGCCAGGCGGAGCGCCAGCTCGCCGCCGCCGTCGCCGAGATCGGCGTTGCGGAGGCCCAGCTCTACCCGACGATTACACTCGGCGGCACAATCAGCCCGTCGTTCCTGTCGACCAAGTCGCTGAGCGGCAGCCTCACCTCCTGGGCGTTCGGCCCGAGCCTCACGCTGCCGATCCTCGACGGCGGACGCCTGCGGGCCAATGTCGACATCGCCAATTCCAGCGCGCGCGAACAGTATCTCGCCTGGAAGGCGACAGTGCTGAACGCGGTCGAAGAGGTCGAGAATGCGCTCGCTGCCGTCAACCGCGACAGCCGGACGGTGAGCGCGCTGACGGCAACCGTCCGCTCTTACGAAGAAGCGCTATCGCTCTCGACGGCGAGCTACAAGGACGGTGCGTCCTCGCTGCTCGACGTTCTCGACGCACAGCGTTCGGTCGCCACCGCCCAGGCGAACCTCGCCCAGGCGGTGCAGCAGATGGCCGCCGACTATGTTGCGCTCAATGTCGCGATCGGTGGCGGCTACGCCTTCGACAAGCCGGTGAAGGTTGCGGCCAAGAAGTAAGCCGCAGCACCACACGGAAACACGTTTCGACACCCGGCAGCCCCAAGCGGTTGCCGGGTGTTTCTGTCTTCCGCCGAGATGGTCAGAAGGTCGCCGGCGTGTTGATCCAGATGAGCACCGTTTCGCCGTCGAAGCTGTTTCGCCAGGAATGCGGTCTGCGGCTTTCGAAATAGAAGCTGTCGCCAGCATGGAGATCGAAGAACTGGTCGCCGTCGAGGACGATGGCGAGACTGCCGGCTAGGACGTGGATGAATTCCTCTCCCTCATGCTGATAGGCGCCTTCGCTCGACGCGCCGGGTGCCAGCTGGAAGCGATGGCATTCCATCATATTGTTGCCCTCGGCTAGCGTCTGGATGGTGACGCCGGAGGCGGTCGTCGGCCAACTCGGCCATTTGCCTTCGCGGATCAGCGACTCGCGCGCGTCCCGCTTCTCCCGACCGCCGAGCGAAGCGATCGTCGTGCCGAGGCAGGTGGCGACCGCATGCAGGGCAGTGAAGGAAAGCCCCTGTGAGGTCCGCTCGAAGGTCGAAAGCTGGGAAATGGAGACCTCGGTCGCCTGAGCGACCGCCTCGAGCGTCTTGCCCGCCTGCCGGCGCAGATGCCGGACCTTGAGGCCGATCGGCACCTCCCCCCCGTCCTCTGCAGGCTCGCCGGAAGGACCTCTGTCGCTTTCTTCCTCTTCGGCCATCCCCTCCTCCGGCAACGTCTCGCGGATCGCCGCCGGATTGAGGCCTTTCTCGCTGCGGAGCCAGGCGATGGTCTTCAGCCGTTCGATCAGGTCATGGTCATAGAGCCGCTGCCCCGACGGTGTACGGATCGGGCGTATGAGCTCCTGTGTCTCCCAAAGCCGCAGGGTGGATGGGGAGACCCCCGCCATCCGGGCGGCCTCGGCAATCCTGAAGCGGATATCGTCCATGGGGGGTCGGGCTCCAGTTCCCGGTGTCGCTTCCATGTGTGATAATTGCGATAGAGCATATTGCAAGTCTACAGAAAAAATGTAGGAAATATTGCAGCCTTGCGATCACCCAAAGGCCGCGTCGAAGGCCAACACGCTCACCAGAGGAATTTTTGACGATGAAAAACTCCGAAATCTCAGCCCGCAAGAACGAGGCCATCTCCCGCGGCGTCGGCATGACGACACAGGTCTATGCGGCAAAGGCCGAAAATGCCGAAGTCTGGGACGTCGAAGGACGCCGCTATATCGACTTCGCCGCCGGCATCGCCGTGCTCAACACCGGCCACCGCCATCCGAAGGTGATCGACGCGGTCAAGAAGCAGCTCGACTGCTTCACCCACACCTGCCACCAGGTCATGCCCTACGAGAACTACGTGGCGCTTGCCGAGCGGCTCAACAATCTCCTTCCCGGCGACTTCCCGAAGAAGACGATCTTTGCGACCACCGGCGCCGAAGCCGTCGAGAATGCCATCAAGATCGCCCGCTGCGCCACCGGCCGCTCCGCGGTGATCGCCTTCACCGGCGGCTTCCACGGCCGCACTTTCATGGGCATGGCGCTGACCGGCAAGGTCGTCCCGTACAAGGTCGGCTTCGGTCCGATGATGGGCGACGTCTTCCACGTCCCCTTCCCGATCGAGATGCACGGCATCAGTGTCGAGACCTCGCTCGACGTTCTCGACAAGCTCTTCAAGGCCGATGTCGATCCGAAGCGCGTGGCAGCCATCATCGTCGAACCGGTTCAAGGCGAAGGCGGCTTCTATGAAGTGCCCCGCGCTCTGATGAAGGCGCTGCGCCAGATCTGCGACGAACACGGCATCCTGCTGATCGCCGACGAGGTGCAGACCGGCTTTGCCCGCACCGGCAAGCTCTTCGCGATGCAGCACCACGACGTCGCGGCCGACCTGGTAACGATGGCCAAGAGCCTGGCAGGCGGCTTCCCGCTGTCGGCAGTGACAGGTCGCGCGGACCTCATGGATGCGCCCGGCCCCGGCGGTCTCGGCGGCACCTATGCCGGCAACCCGCTTGCGATCGCCGCAGCCCACGCCGTGCTCGACGTGATCGAGGAAGAAAAGCTCTGCGATCGTGCCAACCAGCTCGGCGCCCGCCTGAAGCAGCGCCTTCAGGCCTTGCGCTCCGACGTCGCCCAGATCTCCGATATCCGCGGCCCCGGCTTCATGGTCGCCGTCGAGTTTGCCGTGCCGGGTTCGACCAAGCCGAATGCGGACTTCACCAATGCGGTCCGCTTGAGGGCGCTGGAAAAGGGTGTCATCCTGCTGACCTGCGGCGTCTACTCCAACGTCATCCGCTTCCTCGCCCCGATCACTATCCAGGACGAGGTCTTCAACGAAGCGCTCGACGTGATCGAGAGCTCGATCCGCGAATGCGCGCAGGAGGCGAAGTAATGGCCATTTCGAACAGCCTGGCATCCAGGCTCAAGGATCCGTCGCTTGCGACGGATCGGGCCCTGGTCGGCGCCGACTGGGTTTCGCAGAGCGAAAGCGGCAAGACCTTCGATGTGATGAACCCGGCGAACGGCGAAGTCATTGCCACCCTGCCCGACCTCGGCAAGGCTGAAGTGGCCCGCGCAATCGACGCGGCCCACAAGGCGCAGAAGGCATGGGCCCGCAAGACCGGCAAGGAGCGTGCGGCGGTGCTTCGCAAGCTCTACGACCTGATGGTCGCGAATGCCGACGACCTTGCGACCATTCTGACAACGGAGATGGGCAAGCCCTGGCCCGAGGCCCGCGGCGAGATCCTCTACGGCGCCTCCTATGTCGAGTGGTTCGGCGAGGAAGCCAAGCGCGTCTACGGCGACACGATCCCCGGCCACCAGCCGGACAAGCGGATCCTCGTGATCAAACAGCCGGTCGGTGTCGTCGGCGCAATCACGCCGTGGAACTTCCCGAACGCCATGCTGGCCCGCAAGATGGCGCCGGCCGTCGCTGTCGGCTGCGCCATGGTGTCGAAGCCGGCCGCGCAGACGCCGCTTTCAGCGCTGGCGCTCGCCATCCTCGCCGAGCGGGCCGGCCTCCCGGCCGGCGTCTTCTCCGTCGTGACGGCAACCGACGCCGCCATGGTCGGCAAGGAACTCTGCGACAACGACAAGGTTCGCAAGCTCACCTTCACCGGCTCCACAAACGTCGGTCGGATCCTGATGCGTCAGGGCGCCGACCAGATCAAGAAGCTCGGCCTCGAGCTCGGCGGCAATGCGCCCTTCATCGTCTTCGACGACGCGGACCTCGACGCCGCCGTCGAAGGTGCCATGGTCTCGAAGTACCGCAATGCCGGCCAGACCTGCGTCTGCGCCAACCGGCTCTACGTGCAGGCGGGCGTCTATGACGCCTTCGCGGCCAAGCTTGCCGAGCGGGTATCGAAGATGAAGGTCGGTGACGGTTTCGCGGAAGGCGTGACCACCGGCCCGCTGATCGATGAGAACGCGCTGAAGAAGGTCAGGGAGCACGTCTCCGACGCCGTTTCGAAGGGCGCCAAGGTCGCGATCGGCGGCGAGGCGGCCGAACAAGGCGGCCTGTTCTTCCAGCCGACCATCCTGACGGGCGTGACCTCCGAGATGAAGGTTGCGGTCGAGGAAACCTTCGGCCCGGTGGCGCCGCTCTTCAAGTTTGAGACCGAAGAGGAAGTGATCGAGCTCGCCAACGCCACCGAGTTCGGGCTGGCCTCCTACTTCTACTCGAAGGACGTCTCGAAGATCTTCCGTGTCGCGGAGGCTCTCGAATACGGCATGGTCGGCGTCAATACCGGCCTGATCTCCACGGAGGTCGCTCCCTTCGGCGGGATCAAGCAGTCCGGTCTCGGCCGCGAAGGCTCGAAGTACGGGATCGATGACTACACCGAGATCAAGTATATGTGCCTCGGCATAGAAATCTGAGGCATACGCAGACAGGAAAGCCCCGGAATGGCGTCACCATTCCGGGGCTTTCTGTATTGTGGCAGATGCGAGCCTTAGTTCTTCGCGCGCTCGACGTAGGAATTGTCTTCGGTCGCAATGACGACGCGGGTGCCGGCGTCGATGTGCGGCGGCACCATGGTACGAATGCCGTTCGACAGCATCGCCGGCTTGTAGGACGAGGAGGCCGTCTGACCCTTCACGACCGGCTCGGTCTCGACGATTTCGAGCGTGACGTGACGCGGCAGCTCGACGGCGAGCGGTACGCCTTCGTGGATCGACAGAACGCAGGTCATGCCTTCCTGCAGATAGGCCTTCTGGTCGCCCATGGTTTCCACGTCGACGACAACCTGGTCATAGGTTTCCGGGTTCATGAAGTGGAAGCCTTCGCCGTCCTCATAAAGGAACTGGAAGTTCAGGTCCTCGACGAAGGCGCGCTCGACCTGCTCGGTGGTGCGCCAGCGCTCGGACACCTTCACGCCGTCGACGATGCGGCGCATGTTCACCTGCGTGACCGGGGTGCCCTTGCCCGGATGGAAGTTTTCGGCTGTGAGCACGACGTAGAGCTTGCCGTCGACTTCGAGAACATTGCCCTTGCGGACGGAGGAAGCGATAATCTTGACCATTGGAATTCCTTGTATCTGCGAAAGACCCGTCGTAAAGGACGCCCATCCGCCCCGGGACATCTTCGAAACTTTTCCTGGGCGCAACTAACCCAAAATCCGCGAAATTGCCAGCCCACGATGCAACAACCTTCGAGAAAGACGCAATGATCGGCCGAAGCACCGCCACGCCGCCCTGGTGGACGCCGTCGACCCACGCCGATCGCCGCCCGTTTCTCCTCGGACGCAATGCGATCCAGGCGAAGCTGCGGACCTTTTTCGCCGAGCGCGACTTCGTCGAGGTCGACACCGCGACTCTGCAGGTTTCGCCGGGCAACGAAGCGCATCTTCATGCGTTCGCGACCGCCGCGACCGGCCCCGACGGACGGACAGCACCGCTCTTCCTGCACACCTCGCCGGAGTTCGCCTGCAAGAAGCTGCTCGCCGCCGGCGAGAAGCGCATCGCCTGCTTTGCCCATGTCTATCGCAACCGCGAGCGCGGTCCGCTGCATCATCCCGAGTTCACGATGCTGGAATGGTACCGTGCCGGCGAATCCTACGAGCACCTGATGTCCGACTGCGCCGACGTTCTGGCGCTCGCAGCCGAGACGACGAAGACGCGTGCGTTCACCTGGCGGGGGCGCACTGTCGACCCGTTCGTGGAACCGGAACGGCTGAGCGTCGCCGAAGCCTTCGACCGTTTCGCGGGGATCGACCTGCTCGGCTCCGTCGAAGAGAGCGGTGCGACAGACCGCGATCGTCTGGCCGCCGGCCTGCGCCAGGCCGGCATCCGCTTCGCCGAGGACGATACCTGGGCCGATCTCTTCAGCCGCGTGCTGGTCGAGAAGATCGAGCCGAACCTCGGCAACGGACGGGCGACGATCCTCGACGAGTATCCGGTGTGCGAGGCGGCACTTGCCCGCCCGTCCGGACGGGATCGCCGGGTCGCCGAGCGCTTCGAGGTCTATGCCTGTGGCGTGGAACTCGCCAATGCCTTTGGCGAACTGACGAATGCGGCCGAGCAGCGCCGGCGGTTCGAGGCCGAGATGACCGAAAAACAGCGTGTTTACGGCGAGACCTATCCCCTGGACGAGGATTTCCTTGCCGCCCTCGACATCATGCCGGAAGCAAGCGGCATCGCGCTCGGCTTCGACCGGCTGGCGATGCTGGCAACCGGCGCACCACGGATCGAGCATGTCCTGTGGGCACCGGTCGCGGAGATCGGATGATGGTGGCCCGCAGCATCACGACCGTCGACGAACTCGTCGCGACGGGCCTGATCACTGCCGATGAAGAAGCGGCAGCAATCGCGGTCGCCGAGCACTACGCGATCGCCCTCACCCCGGCGATGACGAGCCTCATCGACCCGTCCGATCCGCGCGACCCGATTGCAGCACAGTTCGTCCCGACCGCCGCCGAGCTCGTCCGGACCGAGGAAGAACGGGACGACCCGATCGGCGACCGGCCGTTCACACCGCTGCCTGGCATCGTCCATCGCTACCCCGACCGGGTGCTGCTGAAGGTCGTTCACGTCTGCCCGGTTTACTGTCGCTTCTGCTTCCGTCGCGAGATGGTCGGCCCGCAGGGGGACGGCACGCTGACGCCCGAGCAACTGTCCGCCGCCCTCGACTACATCCGGGCAAACGCCGAGATCTGGGAGGTCATCCTGACCGGCGGCGATCCGCTCGTCCTCTCGCCACGGCGCCTCGCCGAGATCATGCGGCAGCTGGCGACGATCCCGCATGTGAAGATCGTCCGCCTCCATAGCCGCGTGCCTGTCATCGACCCGGAAAAGATCGATGACGCGATGATCGACGCTCTGAGACAGAGCGGCAAGACGGTTTACGTCGCCCTACATGCGAACCATCCGCGCGAACTCTCGGAGGCCGCCCGGAAAGCCTGCGCCCGTCTGGTCGACGCCGGCATCGTAATGGTGAGCCAGACCGTGCTCCTGAAGGGCGTCAACGACGACGTGAGGGTGCTCGAAGAGCTGATGCGCGCCTTCGTCGAGAACCGCATCAAGCCCTATTACCTCCACCATCCGGACCTCGCGCCCGGCACCGGCCATTTCCGGCTGTCGATCAAGGAAGGCCAGGCGCTCGTGCGCGCCCTCAGGGCACGGATTTCCGGCCTCTGCATTCCCGCCTACATCCTCGACATTCCCGGTGGCCACGGCAAGGTCGAGATCAGCGAGCGGGCGCTGACCGGCGATCCGGACGGGGGCTACTGCGTCACTGACCCACAAGGCAGGACCCACCACTATCCTGTAAGGGAATAGCCGGCTTTTCCTTCGGTCCGGCCTGAGGCTCTCGCCGCCGGCACGCGGGGACAGTTTGCAGTTTTCCATCGCCCGCCGACGACCATTCTTGTGGTCATTTTTGTTTAACTACGGCGTTTAGCGGAATCTTATGCTTTCACCCGTAGAACGCAAAACCACTGTGATCAGAAGTATATCTCGGGAAAGGGGATAACATGAACGGAGAAATTCGGGCTCTGCTCGCAAGACTTGGCGGATTGCCTGTCTCGGTCGATACGATCGACGACAACGGCGATCTCTACGCCGCCGGACTTTCTTCTTTCGCTTCCGTCCAGCTTATGCTCGGACTTGAAGAAGCTTTCGATATCGAGTTTCCAGACCATTTGCTGAATCGCAAATCTTTCGCCAGCATCGCCGCCATCGAGAACACGGTGAAGACGATCCTGGCCGACAGAAAGGTCGCGTGATGGACCTCTCAGCCCCCTCTTCCGAGAAGAACCTGAAGAGCCGCGTCAATCATGTGGCCACCGTCGCCGCCGCCTATGCCGACGAGGTCGACCGCGACAGCCGTTTCCCGAGAGAAGCGATCGATGCAATGAAGGCCGAGCGTCTGCTTGGCATCATGATCCCCGAGGAACTCGGGGGCGAAGGTCTTTCCATCACGGAAATCGCCGAACTTTGCTCGACGCTCGGTCAGGCATGCGCCTCGAGCGCAATGATCTTCGCGATGCACCAGATCAAGACCTCGAGCCTCGTCACCCACGGCAACGACGCCGACTGGCACCGGAACTTCATGCGCCGCGTCGCCGCCGAACAGCTGCTGCTCGGCTCCGCCACGACCGAAGCCGGCATCGGCGGAAACCTGAGAAACAGCATCTGCGCCATCGAGGTGAAGGATGGCCGCTGCTTCCTCGAAAAGGATGCGACGGTCATCTCCTACGGCATCGAAGCCGACGCGATCCTGATTACCTCGCGCAGCCACAAGGACGCCGCCTCCTCCGACCAAGTCATGACCGTCTTCCTGAAAGACCAGTACAAGATCGACAGGACCCATGTCTGGGACACGCTCGGCATGCGCGGCACCTGCTCCGACGGGTTCATGTTCCGCGGCGAGGCGCCTGCCGAACAGATCCTGCCCCATCCATTCGCGGAGATCGCGGCGCAGTCGATGCTCGCGGCCGCACATCTCCTCTGGAGCTCCGTCTGGTACGGCATCGCGCTCGACGCTTTCACACGCGCCCAGAACTTCGTTCGTGCGGCCGCTCGCAAGGCGCCCGGAACGCAGCCTCCCGGCCTCGTCCAGCTTGCGGAGCTTTCGAGCCAGCTTCAGGCCGTCAGGTCCAACATCGTCGGTGGGCTGCGGTCCTATGAAGACGCCTGCAGGGACCAGGACCGGCTGTCCTCGATGGGCTTTGCCGTTGCAATGAACAACGTCAAGATCGCCTCCTCCGAGATGATCCTGCCGATCATCAACCAGGCCATGCGTATCTGCGGCATCATGGGCTACAAGAACGGCACGCCCTACAGCCTCGGACGCCACCTGCGCGACGCCCATTCGGCACAGCTGATGATTTCCAACGACCGCATCCTCGGAAATACGTCGAACATGCTTCTGGTGCACAAACAAGAAACAAGCTTGCTGGGGTGAGACTGATGGACATGCAGAGAAGTTTCCTCGACCGCCTGTTCGATTCCGGCCTCCTCATCGAGACCGGCGTCGACGGACTTTACGGCCGCGGCGGCCGCTTCGAAGACGTGATCGCTGCGTTCGAGCGGCTGATCGACCGCTTCGGCGGCGCCGACGGTGCTGAAGCGATCCGCTTCCCGCCCGGCATGAACCGCGCCTATTTCGAGAAGAGCGGCTACATGCGGAGCTTCCCGCAGCTCGCCGGCACGGTGCACAGCTTCTGCGGCGGCGAGCTCGATCATGTCAGCCTGCTGAAATGCATGGATGCCGACGAGGACTGGACCGCCGAGCAAAAGGCGACCGACATCGTACTGACGCCGGCCGCCTGCTACCCGCTCTATCCGACGGTCGCCAAGCGCGGCAACCTGCCGCCTGGCGGCGGTCTCTATGACCTGCAGTCCTACTGCTTCCGTCATGAACCCTCCAACGACCCGGCACGCCAGCAACTGTTCCGCATGCGCGAATACGTCCGCATGGGGACCCAGGCGGACGTCACCGACTTCCGCCAGACCTGGATGGATCGCGGCGTCGAAATGATGAAGCAGGTCGGGCTGCCGGTCGAGATCGACGTCGCCAACGATCCCTTCTTCGGGCGTGCGGGCAAGATGCTCGCCAACAACCAGCGCGACCAGAACCTCAAGTTCGAGCTGTTGATCCCGATCACCTCGACGACCAGCCCGACCGCTTGCATGAGCTTCAACTACCATCAGGACGCGTTCGGAACCAAATGGGGCCTGAACCTCGAAGACGGCTCGGTCGCCCACACGGCCTGCGTCGGCTTCGGGCTGGAGCGCATAGCATTGGCGCTCTTCCACCACCACGGCCTCGATACCGAAAAGTGGCCGGCGTCGGTACGCCAGGCACTCTGGGGCTGACCTGCCGATGGCTGCCGTCTTTCCCGAGCTGGACCCCGCCGGCTACAAGCCGCATGCCCTTCACGCAAGCGAGCGGATCTGGCCGGAGACCAACTGTTACGTCGATCTCTGGATCGAGGTACTGGCCTCGCTCGGGCTCGCGCCCGAAGCGATGCTGGGCTTCACCTTGACCCAGGACTTCGAGGGCGACCAGTTCACCTTCTTCAAGGTGCCGCTGGAGGATCTCGAAGGCCTCTACGGTATCCGCTGCACGGAACTCGCGATCTTCGACACGGTCGAGGCCCATGTCGCCGAGCAGATCGCCCGTGGGCGGCTCTGCCTGGTCGAGATGGACAGCTTCTTCATGCCCGACACCCGTGGCGTCGGCTATGGTCAGGAACACGGGAAGACGACGGTTGCCATCAACCGTCTCGACCCGACGAACCGCAGCATGGACTATTTCCACAACGGCGGTTTCTTCCATGTCGAGGGCGACGACTTCGACGGTCTCTTCCACCGCCAAGCATCGCATGAGGAACTGCCGTTCCTGCCCTATACGGAGTTCGCCAAATTCCCGGAGAAGCCGACGGACGAGCGCACCACGCGCGAGGTCGCGACCGCGCTGATCCGGCGTCATTTCGCGCGGCGGCCGACGGCAAACCCGATCGCGGCCTTCGCCGAGGTATTCCCCAAGCAGGTCGAAGCCATCGCGGAACGCCCCTTTGGCTTCTTTCATAAGTACGCCTTCAACACGCTGCGGCAGGTCGGCGCCAATTTCGAGCTTCTCGCAAGCCATCTCGAATGGCTGCTCCCGAACGCGACCGAAGACGAACGCCAGCAGGCGCTGAAGATCTCCGAGACGGCGAAATCCGTGCAGTTCCAGCTTGCCCGGGCGATCGCCCGGCGCAAGTTCGAGCCGCTCGCCGGCGCGCTTGCGCCGGCTGTGGAAGCCTGGGACGACCTGATGGAAGGACTGGGCAAGCAGCTTGCCTGAGGGAGCCGAACGATGGCGGATCGCATCTATCCCGGCGCGGATGAACGTTCGCTGGAGGGCGGCTGGACCCTGCTCCTGACGGAGAGCGGACGCTATTCGCATCCCTCTGAGATCGACGGCAAAGCGTCACGTATTTCGGCGCCCGTTCCCGGAACCGTCGCACAGACGCTGATGGCCGCTGGTCTCTTCGATCCTTCGGCCCCGCAACCGTTGCACGGCAAGGATGCCTGGTATTTCCGTTCGCTCGCGGGCGAGGCGCCCGGCCCGGCGATCCTGCGCTTCGAGGGTCTCGCAACAATCGCCGAGGTCTTCATCAACGGCGTACTGGTGTTCACCTCGGAGAGCATGTTCGAGGCGAACGACCTGCCGATTGACGTCACCGGCAACGACGAACTGGCGATCTGTTTCCGCACCCTGCAGCCGCATCTCGACAAGCGCGGTCCCCGTGCCCGCTGGCGCCCGCAGATGATGGACCATCAGGGCCTGCGGCTCATCCGCACCACCCTGCTCGGCCATATGCCCGGCTGGTGCCCCGACATACACCCGGTCGGTCCGTGGCGACCCGTTAAGCTGATCCATCCCGCCGACATTACCCTCTCCGATTTGCGGATCACCGCCGATCTCGAAGACGGCGGCACCGGCATTCTGGATGTCTCCTACGCGAGCGACGATCTCGGTGCCGATGCCCGGATCGCCTGCGGCGGGCACGAGGCTCCGCTTCGCCGGGACGCCGACGAAATCTGGCGCGGTCGGCTGGAAATTCCCGGCATCGCCGCCTGGTGGCCGCGCACGCATGGCAAGCCGGCGCTGCACGAGGCCGAAATCCTGAGCGGCTCACATCGCCTCTCGATCGGCCCGGTCGGCTTTCGGCGGATCACCGTGGAACGTGGTTCCGACGGCAAGGATTTTGCACTCAGGGTCAACGGCGAATCCGTCTTCTGTCGCGGTGCCGTCTGGACCAGTGCCGACATCGTCAGCCTGCCGGGCTCGGCGGAAAGCTATGCGCCGTGGCTTGCCAAGGCCGCAGAAGCGAACATGAACATGATCCGCATCGGCGGCACCATGGCCTACGAGACGGCGGATTTCTTCCGTCTCTGCGACCGGCTCGGCCTGATGGTCTGGCAGGACTTCATGTTCGCCAATTACGACTATCCGGTGGGCGATCCCGCCTGCGTCGCCCATGTAGAGCGCGAGACGCGACAGTTACTCGCCTCCGTCCAGGGCTCTCCGTCGCTTGCGGTACTCTGCGGCGGTAGCGAGATCCATCAGCAGGCCGCGATGATGGGACAACCTGCCGGCACATGGCAAGGTCCGCTGACCGAGGAGATCCTGCCGCGGGTGTCCGCCACCCTTCGCCCCGATGTCCCCTATGTCGCGAATTCTCCGAGCGGAGGCGCCATGCCCTTCTCTCCCAATGTGGGAGTGACCCATTACTACGGCGTCGGCGCCTATTGCCGGCCGCTCGAAGACGCGCGGCGGGCCAATGTACGCTTCGCCGCCGAATGCCTTGCCTTTGCCCATGTGCCGCAGCAAGAAACCCTCGACCGCCATCTGCCGGTCGCGCCGGTTCACGATCCCCGCTGGAAGGCGCGCGTGCCGCGCGACCGCGGCGCATCCTGGGATTTCGAAGACATTCGCGACCACTATTTGCACGAACTCTACGGGCAGGATCCCGCTCGCCTTCGCCGCGAGAACCCTGCCTCCTATCTCGCCCTCTCACGGGCGGTAACGGCGGAGGTCGTCACCGAGACGTTCGCCGAATGGCGCCGCCCGGGCTCGCCCTGTAATGGCGCGCTTGTCTGGACCTTTCAGGACCTTCTTCCCGGTCCTGGATGGGGTGTGATCGATTCGACCGGAGAGCCGAAACCGGTGTGGTATGCGCTGAAACGCGCCTTCCGTCCCGTCAATGTCGCGTTTACGGACGAAGGGACAAACGGTCTCGACGTTCATGTTGTGAACGAGGCCCCGCAGCCGCTCACCGCACGCCTGTCCGTTTCATGCCTGCGTGACGGACGCCAGAAGGTTGTCGCCGGCGAGCGAAACCTGACTCTGCCCGCGAGAGGAACGGTCTCGATACCGTGTACCGATCTCTTCGGCGCCTTCTTCGACACAACCTACGCCTTCCGTTTCGGCCCTCCGTCGCACGACGTCACCGTGGCGCACCTCGTAGACGAAGCCTCGGGGAGACTGCTCGCGGAAGCCTTTCATTTTCCGCTCGGTCGCGCGGCGGCATGGCACGAGGCGCAAATCTCGGCCGCTCTTCGCGATGAAGATGGAGACTGGCTGCTGGAACTGCGGACAGATCGCCTCGCCCAGTCCGTCCACATCTCGGTCGATGGGTACAGAGTCGATGACGACTGGTTCCATCTGGCGCCGGGCCATGCAAAACGTATACGGTTGGTGCCGCGCGCGGGCACGACCCGCGACCAGAAACCGACCGGCAGTATCAGTCAGGTCGGGACATCGGCCACCCTCCATTTCTGAGCAAAACGCGACCGGGAAACGTCACGGCTGCGGATCAAGGGCGGTCGCGACAGCGCTCAACGTGTCAAAATAGGAGAGCCGGGCGGGCTCCGGCGTCAGGTTGTGATCCGCGCCTTGCAGAATGGTGAAGTTCACGTTCTTGTAGCGCCGCAATCCCTTCGCCGAACTCCCGAACTGCTCCGCGAAATGATCGAGGCCGACGTCGTTCTCACTGTAGAGAAGCGCGACGGGCACGCCCCTGTCGGACAGCTTATGGAACGCACCGACCACCTCCCGCCGCATGACCCGGTTCTGGGGCAGCATATGGATGAGCGGCATCGCATGCCGTGCCAGCCGGCGCCCGAGAGCCCGCCCGATATTGGTCGCTGCGCGGGCGACGTCGATCCGGCCTTGCAGCAGTCGCTGGAAGGTCTCCGCCTGTAGCAGGCGTCCCTTGTAGTCTCCGAGCGTGCGCGGAACGAAGCGTAGGGATTCGTCGATGTCCCGCTTCGAGTCCCAATAGAAGACGAAGGGGTTTACGGCGACGACACCCCGGATACGGGCATCCTGCAGGGCGCTGCGGAAGGCGAGATAGGCACCGCTGCAGCGTCCGCTCGTGACGACGGGCAGCAGATGGCGTTCTTCGATCACGTCGACTGCCGCACGGACGTCATTGGATTGCGCCTCGTGGTAGAGAACCTGGTCCGGCAGGCCAGGGACCGGCGGACTGTCGGCGACATTGGCCGTGTCGAAGCGCAGTGACGGAATGCCCTGCGCAGCGAGATCGCGCGCTAGCCGGACGCCGGAACGCGCCCAACCGGCGGCTCGGTCATAGGCCGTGCCGACGAGCAGGACGGTCGCCCCCTTCCGATCGCCGAGCGGTTCACACAGCACTCCGTAGAGTCTTCCGCCCTCTCCGAAAGTGAGGGCCTCCTCGCGAAAGCCGGGCCCGTGGAGAACGGCTGCGGCAGTCTCCGGCACCGGCTTGTCACGCTTTTGCGGAAAGGCCGAAGCCAGCTTGGTGATCCAGTCGACCAAAGCCAGCCGCACCGCTTGCGGCATCACGGCCGTCGCCGGATTTGAGACGAGATCGTCATAGCCCTGATAGTCGGCCTCGGCGACCGCCGCGCCCAGTGCAACAAGCTTCGCGGCGAACTCGGTGTCACTCGGCCGGTCAGGGCGCTTCATCACGAGGCACTGCGGCGCAGGCTTCTCCTCCAAGGATGCAAGACCGAACTTGCGTATGTCGGCGGCAATCTCCTCCGGCATCGGAAGACCGGCGATGACGACACCCTCGGCGGCGCGGTGCTCCTTGGCGATCCCGAGCCCCTCCTCCACCATTTTAGCCCATATCTGCATTTCGCGGAGGTAGGCACGGCCGGACGCAACCGGCGCAAGGGCGACAAAGCCGGCCACGCCATCGATGCGCCGGATTGTCCGAAGCGCGACGACCGTCCCGAGGCCCTGTGCCACGACCACGACACGCGAACAGCCGGACAGCGCGGCAAGCCTTTCCGCTGCGGCCACCACGGCATCGTCCCATATGGCCAGACCGCCCGAGAAATCGCTTCGGTCGAGGGCGTCGCCCGTTCCCGGATAGTCGAAACGCAGGCTCGCGATCCCGCGGATGGACAGATCGTCGGCGATGATGCGCCAGAACTTGCGCAGGCACATCTCTTCGAGACCCCATGGGCTGACGAACAGGACACCCACATCCGCAACGGCCTGCCCCTCCGCCGGCATGAACAGCCCGATCGTCTCGGAAAAGGCAACCGGCCTCGCAGCCAACGCCACAACGCCGAGTTCGCCGGACGGGCTCGCTTGCTGTCTCATGATCGAGTTACCCCCAATGGTTCTCCCTGCATCAAGACTCGCCCCGACAAGCGCCATGCCTGCCGAATGCCAGATTCACGGTGCGGCGCGCCGCGGTTCCCACCGCCCCCGGCAGCCGCGATGCGATGCCTTCGGCCATCGCCCGGTCCTCGGCGGCGACGGCGCAAAAAACGCGAAGTGCTACGATATAGCAAAGTGCCCCAGCAGCGATTGCGAGCACGAGACCTACCAGCCCGGGAACGAGCGCCAGCACAAGCCAGGCCGCCGCGGCGCACGCCGTCGCCGCCAAAGCGATCCGCAGCAGGTTCCAGTAGAGCCCCGCCAGCGAACGCTCGAACGTCAGTCGGCGCATCATCAATGCGCTCATGAGTGCAAACACGATGAAACGCACCGCAGCCGCACCTTCCGCACCGTAAGCGGGAACAACGAGGAAGGCCCCGCCAACCATGGTGACGGCGCCGATGATGCTGACGACCAGACGCTCGCGCACGCGATCCAGAGAAAAGAGATACTGCGTACAGATGAGGCCGAGCACGTTGACCGGCGTGACCAGCGCCAGGACGGCAAGCGCCGGACCGGCCGGCGCAAATGCCTCGCCAAAAATCGTTGAGATCAGCCGCGGCGAGATCACCGCCAGTCCGAAGCTCAGCGGCAGGGTAATGTAGGAGAGATTGCGGACGACGGCTTCGAAGACCGCAGCCGGAAGCGTCGTGCCGCCGTGGTCCTGCAGCTTCTGCGAATAATAGGGGACGAGACTGCCGGTGAGCTGCACCGGCAGCTGGAGCGCGAGGTTTGCAAGCGACATCGCTGCGGCATAGAAGCCGACGGTGGCGACCCCCGAATAGCGCTCCAGGAAGAAGAATTCGACCCGATTCAGGAAGATCGAGTCGACGATGAACTGCACCGAGAGCAGGATGGATGAGCCGAGAAGGTAGCGGGGCGAAATACCGCAGTTATTCGCCCGCACAGAGAGGATACCCGCGGCGTAGGTGAACTGAACCGTGAAACCGAGCGTGTAGCCGATGAGCGCGCCCGGAATGCCGAAGAACACCGCCCCGACCGCCACACCGACCAGTTGGAGGATGCCCGAGATCGCCGAAAGCCGGAAGAAGGTTCCGACTTGCTGTTCGCCGAGCAGGTAATTCTTGGCAGACGACCCGATCGACTGAATGAAGAAGAGCGCTCCGGTAATGACCACGACGACGGGGGCGCTCGTTGCCCAGTGCTCACGCTCCGCCAGCGCGAATATCGCTGCGTAAAGCGCGGTCAGCAGGAGGGTGGATCCGATGACGGGGCGAAGCAGATAGGCGGCGAAGCCGCGCCGGTCGGCGGTCGAATAACCCTGGCTCTTCAACTGGGGAAGCAGGCGAAGCAGCATTACCCCGGTTCCGAGCTCGGCCACGAGCGACGCGGTGACGGCAAGCCAGAGCGAAAAGGCGATGATGCCGTTCGCCTCCGGGCCGAGAAGACGCGCGGTGATGATGGAACAGGCAAAGCCGATGAGAAGAAGGGACAGTCCGGCGGCTGCATTCAATGCCGAATTCGCAACGATACTTTTGGCCATGAGGTAGTTTCTATCCGCCGGACACCGCCACGAGACTGCAATGGCTTCCTCTGCTTCTAGGCAGAAAAAGTTTAAGGAACCCTCCACCCGCAGCGACCGCCGATCGGTTGCTTTACGGAGATTTAAGCGGGATTCGATATCCCTGCCGCGTGTTCCCGCCAACCAGCAACGGTGTCATTTGCAGATCGTTTTTCTCGTAGCCTCGGCGCAAGACAAGATGTGCGGCGTTGCCGACTACACGGGCAGGCTCGCCACGGCACTTCGGGACGCCGGTGCCTCGGTAAAGGTCGAATATCTCGACTGCTGGTCTCTCCGGCACATAATGGAGATACGGCGTCGCTACGCCGGAAGGAAGGACGTGGTATTTCACCTGCAATACCCGTCGCTCAGCATCGGCAAATCGGTGTCGCCCGGGTTCTTGCCGCTCGCGCTGCCGAACATATTCGTCACCCTGCACGAATTCCGGATCTTCCATATCCTGCGCAAGATGGTGTTCCTGCTTCCAAGTCTCTTCGCCAAGGCGGTGATCTTCTCCAACGACGAGGAGAAAACGCTCTTCGCGCACTATTTCCCGTGGTCACATGAGCGCCTCGCAGTCGTTCCGATCGGCAACAACATCCCGCGACTTGCGACGAGGAAGCCATCCGGCGGCAACGAGCGCATCGTCTACTTCGGACAGATCTCGCGCAACAAGGGGATCGAGTTCTTCATCGAGACGATCGAGCGGCTGCGTGAAAGAGGTTCGGTCGCCGAGACCCAGATGATCGGTGCGCTCGTTGAAACCGACGCCGGCTTCGTCGACTACGTAAGGGACTCAGCAACGCGCCTCGGCATCGAACTCAAGCTGAACCTGCCGCCCGAAGCGGTCTCCGAAGCGCTGAGCGAGGCGACCATCGCCCTTCTGCCTTTTCCCGACGGAGTGTCGAACAAGCGCGGGTCGGCGCTCGCCTGCCTGGACCACGGCGTGTGCGTGCTCACCACTCACACCGAGCGGACACCCGAATGGCTTGCCGAGGTCACGTATCCTGTGACCACCCCGGACGACGCCGCCACCATGATCGGAAGGATCACGCATGGCGAGGCCCCCCGTGTGCGCTCGCCGCAACTCCTCGAAAGGGAGATGGTGGCACGCGACTGGCACGCCATCGCCGGCGAACACCTCCGCATCTACCGACAGACTGTGCGGTGACCGCCGTCAGCGGATGTGCCGGTCACTCCGCAAGGGCGGCGCGATAGACTGCGATATACTGGTCGACCACCGTATCCCAGGAATAGCCGCTCGCCACTTCCATAAGCGCGCGTCGCATCATCTCAGGATCGGATGCCAGCCCGGCAAACGCCGCCTCCACTGCCTCGGCGGCCCTCGTTGCGTCCTCGAAATCCGTGAGACGGACGATCGAGTGCTGCCCGGCGAGGCTGCGATAGGCGTCGTTTGAATTGAGAACCGGCAGCAGGCCGGCACTCATCGCCTCGACCGCGACAAGGCCAAAACCTTCATAGTCGGAAGCGGAGACGAAGATCGACGCATCGGAAATCAGCCGTCGGACGGTCTCGTTCGGCACCGCCACGTGGACACCAACGTGCTCCATCAGTCCGCGGGCGGCGATCTCCCGGCGCAGATCGGCTTCCGTCAGGTCCGATGGAGAACCTACGATGTCGAGGTGCCAGCGCGGGTTCTTCTCAACCAGACGCACCGTGACGTCGAGGAGCCGCTCCAGCCGCTTGTTCACGGAGAACCGGCCAATGGTGATCATCCGTCGTGCAGGAAGCGAGGCGGCGAGACCGGCGAATTTCCCCGTGTCCACGCCGTTCTCGACGAGCACCGTGCGACCGGCCGCGATCGTGTCGAAAAGATCGAGGTCCGAACGGCTGCAGCAGACGACTGCGCGATAGGCGAGACAGGAAAGCCGCGTCAGCGAGCGGAACCAGAGCCGCTTGATCGCCGCATACTTCTTTGTGTGGAAGAAGCCGCCATGGGTGGTGGTGACCATGGGTCTGCCGTGGAAAGGACGCGTGACGGCGAGAAAGTCGAAGAAGAAGTCGACGGCATGGACGTGCACCAGATCGGCGTCACGGATGTGCCGCAGCACCCGCGGGGCGACGGGATAGCGGGTACTGCCGGACCATGGGATGCGGACAACCTCGACGCCGTCAATCACCTCCGAGGCGGGCAACAGCCGCTCGCGGTCGGTAAAGAGGCTGTTGCAAGTGACGACGCGAACGCGATAGCCACGCGCAAGCAGAAGGCGGCTGAGATTACCGACGACGTCCTCGAGGCCACCGCGGCCGGGCGCGTATTGCCGGACGACCTGAACGATCAGCGGCGCATGCCCGCTGCGCGGCACAGAAGCGGACGTCGTTTCGTTTCTGGGGCCCATAGGCGATCCTTCCGGCACTGCGAAAACCGATCTCTCGCGCCTCTGCGTTCGAGCCGAATAGAAAGCGTGAAAATCTTAAGATCGCGTATGTCCGGCATCTCGCCGCCACCAGCACCCGACCCCTGCCCCGCGCCCTTCAGAAACCGTTAACCATGATCTGCGAAGATTGTCTCGACCACTGCGGTTGCCGGAAGCCCTCGTCCATAGGCCCGATTCCCGATACCGGCCGCTCGTTGTGTCCTGCGGGATCGCAAACCCGCACCGGAGGTGCCATCCGGAGACTGCGAAAACGACAATCTCTGACCGGACACGGTCTTGGGCAGGAAAATGGACATCGACATTTTTCAATTACCGGGAATCCTGAGACGCCGCCTGCACTACGTGATCCTCACCGTGGTCGTCTGCCTGGTGCTTGCCTTCGTCTACGTCCTGCGTCTCACCCCGCTCTACACCTCCTCCACCGAGCTTCTCCTGGACCCGAAGGGGCTGGTCACCGGCGGTGCTGACCCGGTCAACGTGACGGCGCCGGCTCCGCAGGACCAGTCCGCCGTCGACAGCCAGATCTACGTGATGCAGTCGCGCGCGACGCTCGAGGAGGTCGTGAGCAAGCTCGACCTGGTCAAGGACCCCTTCTTCGCTGCGGCGGTGAAGAAGGCGAAGAACGATCGTGATCGGCTGATGGCGGTCGTCACGGTTCTCAAGGCGCATGTGACGATCGAGCGCGCCGGCCAGTCGCTCGTTTTCTCGATCAGCGCCGAACATCCGAATGCCGCGACCGCGGCCGACATCGCAAACTCGATCGCCGCCGTCTACCTGCGCCAGCTCGACGAGGCCCGGGCAAGTGCGACGCGACGCGCCAGCAGTTCCTTCCAGCTGCAGGCGAGCGAACTGCGTGACCGCGTCCTCAAGGCCGAACTCGCGGTCGAGAAGTTCAAGGCGGAGAACGGGCTGGTAAGCACCGGGCAGCAGGGCCTGGTCATCGACCAGCAGGTTGCCGGGCTCAATCAGCAACTCATCGCTGCCCGCGCGACCGAGGAGCGGCAGCGGACCATCTACGAACAGGCGAAAAAGCTCACGATCGACGCGATCGAGTCCGGCGCCATTCCCGAGGTCCTGCAGTCGACCTCGATCGGCCTCCTGCGCGACCGTTACGTCAACCTCCTCGACCGCCGCTCCCAGCTTGCGACCAGCCTCGGCGGCAATCATCCACAGATCAAGGCGATCAATTCCCAGATCGCCAACATGCAGAGCGCGATCGAGCAGGAGCTCGGCCGCGTCCGCCAGTCGATGAAGAGCAGCTACGAGCGTGCCGTCGCAGACACCAAGGCGCTCACCGCGCAGCTCGAAAAAATGAGCGCCACGAGCTTCGACAGCAGTGCGGCGCAGATCAAGATGCGCCAGCTCGAGAGCGAGGCGGACGCGGTCCGTACCCTCTACAAGGCGTTCCTCAGCCGCGCCGAGGAACTCGGGCAGCAGCAATCGGTCAACACCGACAATTCGCGGGTGATCACTGCCGCCGTGCCGATGCCGAAGTCGTCCACAGTACTCAAACTGGTCATTCTTGCCGCAGCCGGCCTCTTCGGCGTCGTGCTGGGAAGTGCCCTGGCCATCCTGCGCGAACTGCTGGCACAGCAGGCCTCTTCCACCGCCCCCCTGAACGGGCAGACTGGATTTCCCGTACTGGCTCGGATCAGGATGCCGCGTCCGCACGCAAAAACGTCCCTGCTCCGCCGCCTGCCGTTTGTGGGCGGCGCGGCCGAAGAGCCACCGCTGCCGCTCGGCGAGAACCACCCGGCAATCCGCGCGCTCGCTGGCCAGTTCGTCGAAAAGCTCGGTGCGCCGGCGATGGTACTCTTTTCGGCCCCGAAACCGATGCCGGAGGCGACCGGAATCGTCGCCGACACGGTTCAGGCGCTTCTCGATCTCGGCTATGACGTACTCTATGCGCCGGGCGATCTCGCCGAACGCTCGCAGCGGCCGACGCGGTTCGGTCGTCCGAGCCTGCGCGGCGCCTTGGAGCGCGACCGGGGGGACACGGGCCCCTTCGGCGATCTCCTGAGATATGATCTCTTCCGCGCCCGCCGTGGACCCGGCCGGGCAGTACCGGAAGAAGGCAGCGATCGTTTCGTGATCGTCAACGCCTGCGGCACGCAGGCCGCCGATTTCCTGCCCTCGCTGATGAGCCATGCAGACGCGCTCGTACCGATCATTGACGTGCGAGAGACGCCGCAAGAGGATCTGGCAGAACTTGTCGACGCGCTCGGCGGCAAACCGGAAATCGTCCTCGGCACCGTTGTGGTGGAGGCGTAAGCCGTGCCGTCTCGCTCGTCAGCTGCAACACTCCCCCTGCCCGCCACCAACGGCGACCGGAAGCAACATGCGTGCCGCTGACGTTTTCGCGGCACCTGTGCCCCCCGAGACCACAGGCGCGGGCTGGGTGAGCCGGGCGAGGCACCAGGTTGCCATCTTCACGGTGATGGGCGGTCTCACGTTCAACCTGTTCCTCTGCTTCGTGAACACGCGCGTGATGGGCATACGTGACAGTCACGTCATGCTGTTCGAGATGCTGCTGATCGGCTGCGCTTTCCTGGCAGCTTTCACCCGCAAACTCGACATCTATCTCGTGCTGGCGCTCTACGTCAGCTACATGGTGCTGCTCTTCGCCCTGCGCGGCGCCGTGGATCTCAAGGCACTCCGCGATATTCTGATCCCGATCGCCTTCTATTTCTTGGGAACGCGCGTGCAGGATCTGCGGCTGGCCGACCGGCTCGTCACCGCATCAATCGCGATCGTGGTCGTCTTTGGGCTCTTCGAATATCTGCTGACGGACCTTTATCTCGATTTTTTCAACGTGCTCGGCTACTTCATCGCCCGCGGCACGGTCACGCCCGAGGAAGCCTTCGGGGCGACGAGAGGTCTCTTCATCAGCGGCATGCGGCCGGAACCGCGATCGCTCTTCTCGTTCCTCGGCCAGCATCGTGTCTCGTCGGTCTTTCTGGAGCCGGTTTCGGCGGGCAATTTCGGCGCCATCGTCTTCGCCTGGGCGCTCTTTCGCTCCGGCATGCGCTACCGCTTCATCGTCATGGCGGGCGCACTCCTCACGGTCATCCTGGCCGATGCCCGTTTCGGCTTCTTCACCTGCGTCCTGATGACGATCATGACGCCCTTCTACCGCATCATTCCGAAGACCATATGGCTGGCGCTGCCCTTCCTCATGCTGGCAGTGATCGCGGTCTACGGGCTCGCCACGGGCACCGAGGGCGGGGCAAACGATGTCGGCGGCCGTCTCAAGGTCACCGCGGGCATCCTGACGCATCTCGATCTTCCGGTGGTACTCGGAATTGCCGTGACCGACCAGTTCACCGCAGACTCAGGCCTTGCCTACACCCTCACCAAGTTCGGCCTCTTCGGCTTCATGGCGCTCTGGGCCTTGATGGTGATGGCGCCGATCCGCGATGCCAAGGCTTGGTCCTTCCACTCGATGGTGATTATCTATCTCCTGTTGCTGATGGTCATCAGCAACTCGCTATACTCGATCAAGACGGCCGCGCTTTTGTGGTTCATCCTAGGAACCGCCGACCGCATCGACTGGAGAACGCTCGCGCAGGGGCGGGTCAGGGGCGATCGAGCGCCGGGCATTCCGCAGCCGACGACGAGAAATCCTTGAGCGCCGGGGCAAGCCCCGCGAGCTGCGGACGGTCGCCCTCCATCGTCGGTTGGATGTTCAGCGCCTCGGACGGCGGCCACCAGTCGCCGGCCACCCAATACGCCCAGCCGACCCAGAGATCACGATTGCCTTCGACGACCCGCACCATGTCGGCGAGAGCTCCGACACAGGCCTTCTCGGCCGGCACGCCGAACTCGCCGAGATAGCCGCGCTTGTCGTGATCGCGCAGCCATCGCGTGAAGGCCTCGACGGCCGCGACGGCGTCGGCACCGCGATCGCAGCTCGAACTGGTGCCGGAGAAGTTGAGGTCGAAATACTGGTGGACCTCGTAGGCATAGTTGTTCGACGGATCGACCACACCGAGCATTACCTCGCCGTTGGCACGGTCCGAAGGGGATGTCCGCCAGCTATGGGCGCCGGTCCACGCTGTCCCGGGCACCAGGACCAGATTGCCGGCACCAGCCTCCCGCACTTTGGCGATGGCCGCATTGACACCCTCGAGCCACTGGCCGGCGGAGATGTCGTGCGGTTCGTTCATCAGCCCAAAGGAGACATCCGGCTGGCTCGCGAAGACGCGCGCAAGCCGGCCCCAGAAGTCCGCGAACGCCGCAACGGGAACGGCTGCCGAACCGATTGGCTCTCCCCGATAGCGGGCGTAATTGTGCGGATCCAGCACGATCCGCATTCCCCGGTCCCGAAGCCGCTCGACAGTCTCCACAAGACGCGCGAGCTCGGCCGCGTCGAGCTCCGCTTCCAACCGAGGCTGCAGGCGCTCCCAGAGGAAGGGAAGGCGCACCGAGGTGAAGCCCTTCGACGCGAAATAGTCGATGGTCTCGTTCGAGGGGTAGACGTAATCCTTGCCCGCCGTCCCCGGCGGCTCGCCGAATTCGGCACCCGAGAGATTGATGCCGCGAAAGCATCCCTCCGTCGCCTGCCCCGGCCACGC
Source organism: Ciceribacter azotifigens (assembly GCF_048159625.1). Classification (NCBI taxonomy): domain Bacteria; kingdom Pseudomonadati; phylum Pseudomonadota; class Alphaproteobacteria; order Hyphomicrobiales; family Rhizobiaceae; genus Ciceribacter; species Ciceribacter azotifigens. The sequence continues at coordinate 34,452 of NZ_JBLQTA010000012.1, forward strand.
GGCGAGAAATACGGCCGTGGTCGCCACCGCGGCGAAGCCAAAGAGGGAAGAGTTCCCGAAACGCGAAGCGACGAACATGAAACCCCACCCGTGACGACGACGAAGCGGACGTTAGGACCGCCGGCCACGAAAGGTCAAGGAAGCTCCGCGGCGCCCACCAGAACAGGGCCTCGCAGCTTGACGACGGGAAATCGCTTGCGGAAGACGCAACCGGAACGGAATTTTCCGCCGTCCGCCCTAAGCTCACCGGCAAGGAACGGGAGGTGACCGGATGCCGGAAACCATGCCCGTTCGGTCAGAAACGAAGGCCAGCGGCTTTGCGCGGCACGGCGAGTGCGCTAGAGCAGTCAACAATCCGCTCGCGACGGGAAAAGGGTGAAAGAACATGAAGAGCTACGTATTGACGGTTTCGTGCAAGTCGACCCGCGGCATTGTCGCGGCGATATCGGGCTACCTTGCCGGGAAGGGCTGCAACATCGTCGACTCGTCGCAGTTCGACGATCTCGACACCGGCAAGTTCTTCATGCGCGTCTCCTTCATCTCCGAGGAAGGTGCCACGCGCGAAGCGCTCGTCAAGGATTTCGGGCCGATCGCCGAAACCTTCGGCATGGACTGGGACATGCACGACGCCAGCGAGCGCATGAAAGTGCTGCTGATGGTCTCGCGCTTCGGCCACTGCCTCAACGACCTGCTCTATCGCTGGAAGATCGGGGCGCTGCCGATCGACATCGTCGGCGTCGTCTCCAACCACTTCGACTACCAGAAGGTGGTCGTCAACCACGACATCCCCTTCCACCACATCAAGGTGACGAAGGAGAACAAGCCGCAAGCCGAGAAACAGTTGCTGGACCTCGTCGAGCAGACCGGCACCGAGCTCATCGTGCTCGCCCGCTACATGCAGGTCCTTTCCGATAGTCTCTGCAAGAACATGTCGGGCAGGATCATCAACATCCATCACTCCTTCCTGCCGAGCTTCAAGGGTGCCAACCCATATAAGCAGGCCTTCGAGCGCGGCGTGAAGCTGATCGGGGCGACCGCCCACTATGTCACCGCCGATCTCGACGAAGGCCCGATCATCGAACAGGACGTTGCCCGCATCACCCACGCCCAGAGCGCCGAGGACTACGTCTCGATCGGCCGCGACGTCGAGAGCCAGGTGCTGGCCCGCGCCATCCACGCCCATATCCATCACCGCACTTTCATCAACGGCAACCGTACCGTCGTTTTCCCGGCCTCCCCGGGCAGCTATGCGTCGGAACGCATGGGCTGAGCCCCAGCGACCATTGACCGCAGAACAGCTCTATCCCGGCAGGAAGGCTCCACCGGGATAGACGCCTGCTTTTCCTCTGATAATCTCCGTTCAAGGATTCTCGAGGGAGGCCAATCATGTCCGACAATGCTTCTGTGCAGCGCGCCCGGCTGCCGCGGCCGAACGTCAGCGCCGAACAGGCGGCAGCGATCCTGCGCGAGCACTACGGACTGGAAGGCTCGATCCGCGAACTGGGCAGCCAGCAGGACCGCAACTACCTGATCGATACCGGCGCCTCACGCTTCGTCTTGAAGATTGCCCGCGCCGAATATGCGACGGTGGAACTCGAGGCGCAGAACGCCGCGATGCATCATCTCGCCGGCCTCCAGAACATGCCGCGTGTTCCAGTCCCCCTCGCCGACGGCGCCGGGCGGCGCATTCTTCCTCTTTCCGTTGGTGGAGAGGATTGCCAGGTCCGTCTGCTCACCTATCTCGAAGGCGAACCCCTGACACGGCAGCGCTTCCTGCCCACGCGGGCGGTCGCGGCGCTCGGCGCGCTGTCGGCACAGATCGCTCTTGGACTGCGCGACTTCTCCCATCCGGGGCTCGACCGTGACCTGCAATGGGACCTGCGCCGGGCCGGGCCGGTGGCACTTCAGCTGCTCGGCTCGGTGAGCGACCACGCGAGACGCGACGCCATCGCAAAAGCGATGATCGCCGCCGTCAAGCATATCCGTCCGCTGCAGGCGGCGTTCAGGACTCAGCCGATCCATCACGACGTGACCGACGACAACGTCGTCAGCCGTCGGGACCGGCATGGTCGCTTCCTCCCCGACGGTGTCATCGACTTCGGTGATGTCATGACCGGCTGGCTGGTCGCCGACCTCGCGGTCACCTGCGCCTCGCTGCTGCATCATGCCGACGGCGATCCCTTCTTCATCCTGCCGGCGATCCGCGCCTTTCACGAGCTTTATCCGCTGAAGGAAGAGGAATTGCGGGCGCTCTGGCCGCTGGTTGTCGCACGGGCGGTGATCCTCGTCGCAAGCAGCGAACAACAGCTTACGATCGAGCCCGACAACGCCTACGTGCTCGGCAATATCGACCACGAGCGGAAGATCTTCGAGGTCGCGAATTCAGTGCCCTTCTCGCTGATGGAGGCGGCAATCCTGCAAGCTGTCGGGATCACCGCCGAAAAGCCGCTGCCGGCGATCGGCCGGCTTCTGCCCGGTATCGCTCCGGAGGACGTCCGCCTCACCGATCTCTCGGTTCTGAGCCTCGACTTCGTCAACGACAACTGGTCGGATCACGAGATCGACTGGAAGCTCCTCGCCAAGGCGGCGGCGGAAACCGAAGTCGCCTCGACCCGCTACGGCGAATACCGGCTTTCCTACACGCGGCTGCGCAGTGACCAGGTGCCGGCGACCTGCGCACTGCACGTCGATATCTGCCTGCCGGCGGGTGCCGAGGCGATTGCGCCCTTTGACGCCACGATCACGCGCAACGGCCATCACCTCGAGCTTGTTTCGGACGACTTGTGCCTTCACGTCGACGGTCTCGACTGCCCGCACGAAGCCGGCGTGGCTGTGACCGCGGGCCAGTCCATCGGCCATGTCGCGGGTGCCGCCGGCGCGGTCGGCGGCCTGCGCCTGCAGCTCTGCCGCGACGCGGACATCGTGCCGCCGCTCTTTGCGACGGCGGCGCAAGCGGCCGCATGGTCGACGCTTTGCCCATCTCCATCGCCGCTGCTCGGCGTGAGTGTCGACGCCCCGGCACTGCACAGCGACGAACTCCTTGCCATGCGGCAGAGGAGCTTCGCCCGACCACAGAAGAACTACTATTCCAATCCGCCGCAGATCGAGCGCGGCTGGAAGGAGCATATGTTCGACGTCTGCGGCCGCGCCTACCTCGACATGGTCAACAACGTCACCATTCTTGGCCACGGCCATCCGCGGCTCGCACGCGCCGTCGGCCGGCAGTGGTCGCTGCTCAATACCAATTCCCGCTTCCACTACGCGGCCGTCGCGGAATTTTCCAACCGGCTGGCGGAACTAGCACCGGAGGGACTGGACACGGTCTTCCTCGTCAACAGCGGTTCCGAGGCGAACGATCTCGCCCTCCGCCTCGCCTGGGCCTATGCCGGCGCACGCAACATCGTCAGCCTGCTCGAGGCCTATCACGGGTGGACGGTGGCGAGCGACGCCGTCTCCACCTCGATCGCCGACAACCCGAGAGCGCTCGAAACCCGGCCGGACTGGGTGCATCCGGTCACTGCGCCGAACACCTATCGAGGTCCTTTCCACGGCAAGGATTCGACCGCAGACTATGTCGGCGCGGTGGCAAAGGCTCTGCAGCGCATCGATGACGGCGGAAGCGGTCTCGCCGGCTTCATCTGCGAGACGGTCTACGGCAATGCCGGCGGCATCCCGCTGCCACCCGGCTACCTGCAGCAGGTCTACGGCATGATCCGCGAGCGCGGCGGGGTCTGCATCGCCGACGAGGTACAGGTCGGCTACGGCCGTCTCGGCCACTACTTCTGGGGCTTCGAGGAACAGGGTGTCGTGCCGGACATCATCACCGTCGCCAAAGGCATGGGCAACGGCCAGCCGCTCGGCGCCGTGATCACCCGTCGGGAAATCGCCGATGCGCTGGAGCAGGAAGGCTACTTCTTCTCCTCCGCCGGCGGCAGTCCGGTCAGTTGCGTCGTCGGCATGACCGTGCTCGACATCATGCGTGACGAGCGCCTGCAGGAAAACGCCCGCGATACCGGCGACCACCTGAAGGCACGGCTCGAAGCGCTCGGCCAGCGCTTCCCGCTCGTCGGCGCAGTTCACGGCATGGGGCTTTACCTCGGGCTGGAATTCGTCCGCGACCGCGAGACGCTGGAACCGGCGACGGAAGAAACGGCAGGCATCTGCGACCGCCTGCTCGATCTCGGCGTCATCATGCAGCCGACCGGGGACCATCTCAACGTTCTGAAGATCAAGCCGCCGCTCTGCCTCTCCCGCGAGAGCGCCGATTTTTTCGCCGACATGCTGGAAAAGGTGCTGTCAGAGGGCTGGTGACGGTTCCCGCACCTGCCCCTGCGGTTCCCGCTCGGCTTCCTCGACGATCCAGTTGCGGAAGGCGACGAGCGGCGGATAGTTCGCGCGCTCGCGGCTGTAGGCGAGATAATAGCGTTCGCTGCTCTCGACCTCCTTGTCGATCGCCGGCACCAGCTCTCCGCGCCGCAGTTCCTCGCGGATGAGGAAAACCGGCAGGAGAGCCACGCCGAGCCCGCCCATGGCGGCCTGCGAGGCGGTCGCGAACTGGTCGAAGAGCATGCCGTGGACGCCTTCCGCATGCACGCCCGAGCGGGCGAACCACTTCTCCCAGGCGTCCGGCCGGGTAGTGAGATGCAGCAGCGGCACATTCAGGAGGTCTGCCGGCTCTTCGATCTTGTGGGCGGCCTTGAAGGCGGGGCTGCAGGCGGGGATCGTCGTCTCCTTCATCAGCAACGTCAGTTCCGCCCCCGGCCAGACAGGTTGGCCGAAATGGATGGCGGCATCGATGGCGTCGAGGCGGAAATCGAAGGGCGACAGCCGGGTGACGAGATTGATGGTGATCCCCGGATTGGCATCGAGAAAGCGGCCGAGCCGGGGCGCCAGCCAGCGCGCGCCGAAGGTCGGGAGGATGGCGAGATTCAGCGTGCCGCCACGCGGGTTGGCCCTGAGGTTCAGCGAGGCGCTGGAAATGCGGCGCAAGGCTTCGCGGATCTCGTGGGCGTAGCTTTCTCCGGCGACCGTGAGACGGATGGTCTGCCGCTCGCGCACAAAGAGATCGACCCCGATCTGGTTCTCCAGTGCCTTGATCTGACGGCTCACGGCACTCTGGGTGAGATCGAGTTCCCTGGCAGCCGCGGTGATGCTTCCCGTCCGCGCCGCCGCCTCGAAGGCGGCCAGCAGAGAGAGCGAAGGCAGGAAGCGCCGGGCGGGCAGCATGTTATACCCCTTGGGAATGAACTCTTGAGAATTTAACGGTACTGCTGGATAAAATCCTCTTCTAATTTCCGCAAGACAGCACGCACGGAATGAACGGCCGCTTTGGCCCGGCAGCGGACCCGGACCAAAATCGACCTTGCCGCATCCCGATGTCGGGCCGAACGATTTACCCGCTGCGCCGGAGCGAAGCTGCCGGCAGGCATCACACGGACAACACTCATGTTGAATGATCCACGCTCCCACGGTCTGTGGGAAAAGACCGCTCCCGCGGCTCCTCGCACATCTCCTCTCTCTGGTGACCTAACGGCGGACGTCGCCATTGTCGGCGGCGGCTATACCGGCATCTCGGCGGCGCTGCATCTCGCCGAGAAGGGCGTAAAGGTCGTTCTGCTCGAAGCGACGGAAGTCGGCTTCGGCGGCGCCGGACGCAACGTCGGACTGATCAACGGCGGCATGTGGGTCATGCCTTCGGAAATCCCGGGGGTGCTCGGACCGGTCTACGGCGAGCGCCTGCTCGACCTCCTCGGAAATGCGCCCCTGCTCGTGCGTGAACTGGTCGAGAAGCACGGCATCGACTGCGAAATCGAGAAGAACGGAACGCTGCACTGCGCGGTCGGGAAATCCGGGCTCGACGAGATCAAGGAGCGCTGCCGCCAGTGGGCGGAACGGGGTGCCGATGTCCGCATCCTTTCGGCGGAAGAAACGGCGAAGCGCATCGGCACGACCGCCTATGCGGGCTCGCTGCTCGACATGCGGGCCGGGACGCTGCAGCCGCTCGCCTATGTCCGTGGCCTCGCGAAAGCGGCGATTGCGGCGGGCGCCACCATTCATACGGGGAGCGCCGCCGTCTCGACGGAACGCGCCGGCGACCGCTGGATCGTTCGCACGAAAGGCGGTTCGGTTTCCGCCGACTGGATTATCGTCGCCTCGGAGTTCTATTCGACCGGCCCCTGGGAAGCCGTCCGCAACGAGCAGGTACTGCTGCCTTATTTCAACTTCGCCACGGTTCCCCTGCCGAAAGAGGTGCTGAAGACGATCCTGCCCGGGCGCGAGGGCTGCTGGGACACCAATGAAGTGCTCTCCTCTTTCCGCATGGACCGGGCCGGCCGCCTGGTTTTCGGGAGTGTCGGTGCGCTGCGCAACACCGGGCTCAGCGTCCACCGGGCGTGGGCGAAGCGGGCGCTCAAGAAGCTCTTCCCCACGCTCGCCGGTATCGAATTCGAGGCCGAATGGCACGGCCGCATCGGCATGACGAGCGACGCACTGCCGCGCTTCCACGTCTTCGCGCCCAAGGTCGTCGGCTTCTCTGGCTACAACGGCCGCGGCATTGCACCGGGCACGGTTTTCGGTAAGACGATTGCACGCCACGTTCTCGGCGAGCTCTCCGAGACCGATCTGCCGCTGCCGGTGACGGCGGTCGAGAAGGCATCGCTACGCACCTTGAAGGGCGCCTACTACGAAGCTGGTGCGCAGATCGCCCATTTCGCGGGTGCCCGCTTCTAAACAAAGGCACCGCCCCCGAGCCATAACAAAACGAAAGAACTGGAAGGACCCCAATGACCCTCGCCAATCTTGGCCTTTCGGCCGAAGTCAGCGCCATCCTCACCCGCCTCGGCGTCCCACAGGCAGAGCTCTCCGGCGGCACGCTTGCCGTCCGTTCCCCGGTCAACGGCGAACAGCTGGCGAAGCTCGCCGAGATCAGCGCGGCCGAGGCGGTCAAGGCGATCGCTGCCGCGCACGAGGCGTTCCTGGAATGGCGGCTGGTTCCGGCGCCGAAGCGCGGCGAACTCATTCGCCTGCTCGGCGAGGAATTGCGCACGGCCAAGGCCGACCTCGGCCGCCTGGTTTCGATCGAAGTCGGCAAGATCCTCTCCGAAGGCCTCGGTGAGGTTCAGGAGATGATCGACATCTGCGACTTTGCGGTCGGGCTGTCCCGCCAGCTCTACGGTCTGACGATCGCCACCGAGCGTGCCGATCACCGCATGATGGAAACGTGGCATCCCCTCGGCGTCACCGGCATCATCTCCGCTTTCAACTTCCCCGTCGCCGTCTGGTCGTGGAACGCGGCACTTGCCCTCGTGTGCGGCAACTCGACCGTCTGGAAGCCGTCCGAGAAGACTCCGCTCACGGCTCTCGCCACCCAGGCGATCTTCGAAAAGGCGCTTGCCCGCTTTGTCGCCGAAGGCGGCAAGGCACCCGCCAACCTGTCCACCCTGCTGATCGGTGGCCGCGAGGTCGGCGAAGTGCTGGTCGACCACCCGCGCGTGCCGCTCGTATCGGCAACCGGCTCGACGGCCATGGGCCGCGCCGTCGGACCGCGGCTCGCCAGGCGCTTCGCCCGTTCGATCCTCGAGCTCGGCGGCAACAACGCCGCAATCGTCTGCCCGACAGCCGATCTCGACCTGACGTTGCGCGGCGTCGCATTCGCAGCGATGGGCACGGCCGGCCAGCGCTGCACGACGCTTCGCCGCCTGTTCGTGCACGAGAGCGTCTACGACAAGCTGGTTCCGCGCCTGATCCAGGCCTACAGTTCGGTCACGATCGGCAATCCGCTCCAGTCGTCGACGCTGGTCGGTCCGCTGATCGACGGCGGCTCCTACGAACGCATGCAGAAGGCGCTAGCAGAGGCAAAGGCCGCCGGTGGCAAGGTTTCCGGCGGAGACCGCGTGCTGCAGAACGAAGCCGCGGACGCCTTCTACGTCCGGCCGGCGATCGTCGAGATGCCGTCCCAGACGGGACCGGTGAAGGAAGAAACCTTCGCGCCGATCCTCTATGTCATGAAGTACAGCGACTTCGATGAGGCGCTCGCACTCAACAACGACGTGCCGCAGGGCCTCTCCTCGTCCATCTTCACCAACAACATGCAGGAAGCCGAGACGTTCGTCTCCGCCCGTGGTTCCGACTGCGGCATCGCCAACGTCAATATCGGCCCGTCGGGTGCCGAGATCGGCGGCGCGTTCGGCGGCGAGAAGGAGACCGGCGGCGGTCGCGAATCCGGCTCGGACGCCTGGAAAGCCTATATGCGCCGCGCCACCAACACCGTGAATTACGGCAAGACGTTGCCGCTGGCACAGGGCGTGAAGTTCGACGTCGGCTGATCCCGACCGATTGTCAGGCCATNATCCGGCTCGGACGCCTGGAAAGCCTATATGCGCCGCGCCACCAACACCGTGAATTACGGCAAGACGTTGCCGCTGGCACAGGGCGTGAAGTTCGACGTCGGCTGATCCCGACCGATTGTCAGGCCATTTACAAGGCCGCGCGACGCCCCCGTCGTGCGGCCTTTTCTTGTACCGCTGCAGGGCTTGTCCGCCGATCGTCGCAGGCGCGCAATAGCGTATGGCCATCACTACCGGAATCGGACAAGGTGACAGCAGACTGTCGCGCCGCATGGAGAGCGAATGGACATTCAAGACCAGTCCTCGACGATCGATTTTCTCACACGGGGTGAAAGCTACGGCTTTGCCGGTCCCGTCAAAATCATCGAAACGCATATCTCGATCGTCTTCCTGATCGACGGGCGCGCCTTCAAGCTCAAGCGCGCGGTAAAACTCCCCTATGTCGACTTCTCCGCACCGGAGCTCCGGCTCGCCTTTTGCCATCGCGAGGTGGAACTCAATCGCCGCGCGACGCCTGAACTCTATCTCGGCGTCCGGCGGATCACCCGGGAGGCCGATGGAAGCCTCGTGTTTGACGGACAGGGCGAGATGATCGACGCCGTGGTCGAGATGCAGCGCTTCGCCCAGCATTCGCTGTTCGAGCGCATGGCCGCAGAGGGCAAGCTCACGACCGCCATGATGGAAGAGACGGCGGAGATCGTCGCAGCCTTCCACGCGAAGGCGTCGGTGGCCCATGAAACCAGCGGCTCGGCCAACATGGCCGCTGTACTCGACATCAACGAAGCCGGTTTCGCAACCAGCCACGTCTTTGCGGAAACTGAAGTCCGGCCGCTTGCCGCGGCGTTCCGGAAAGCCTGGTTCGGCGTTGCTCCGCAGATGGACGAGCGTGAAACGGCGGGAAAGGTGAAGCTCTGCCACGGCGATCTTCACCTGCGAAACATCTTCATGGGCGACGACGGCCCGCGCATGTTCGACTGCATCGATTTCAACGACCGGATCGCGACCGTCGACGTACTCTACGACCTCGCTTTCCTGCTGATGGACCTGTGGCATCGCGGCTTCCATACCTTCGCCAACGTCGTCATGAACCGCTATTTCGACTTGACCGGTGAGGATGCAGGTTTCCGGCTCCTGCCGTTCTTCATGGCGGTACGGGCGGCCGTCCGCGCCCATGTCACCGGCACGCTGATCGAAGAGGATGCCGATCCGGGCGGCGCGCTGACCCGGTCCGCCAGGGGCTATTTCGATTTCGCGCGCGAGCTTCTGCGCCCCCGTTCACCGCGGCTCGTCGTCATCGGCGGACTGAGCGGATCGGGAAAGTCGACGCTCGCTGACGCCCTCGCGCCTCGGCTCGGCAGCGCACCGGGTGCGCGGATTCTGGAAAGCGACCGGCTGCGCAAGGCGATGTTCGGACGTCGACCGAAAGAACGACTGCCGCCCGAGGCCTATCGGCCCGAGGTTTCGGCCAGGGTCTACGATGCACTGTGCGAAAAGGCGGGCGCCATTCTGACCGGTGGCGGACAGGTCGTGGTCGATGCCGTCTATGACACGGAGGAGCACCGCAATGCGATCGAAGCAGTGGCGATGAGGCTGGGAGTTCCCTTCGCCGGGCTCTGGCTCGATGCCAACCCCGAGGTTCTGAAAGAACGGATCAAGACACGTCCGGAGGGAACCTCAGACGCGACCATCGACGTCCTCGAGCGACAAATGGCAAGAGATCCAGGAACGATCGGCTGGAACCGGCTGAGCAGCAACACGGCGTTGGACGAACTCGTCGGGAAGGCGGAACGGTTCGCGGTAAGCGTTATAGGGACGTCCGAGCAGCGCTGATACGGCCGCTGCCTTCTATTGCGCGAGCTTGCCTGCCGTACCGCATCTCCTGTGGAAGGCGAGCGCCCGCTCCAGACGGCCGTCATAGCCGAACTCGTCCATCATGTCGGCGGCTTCCAGCATTTCCGCCGTGCTCGCCGGCTGATGCTCGGCACTGTCGGGGCACATCACTTGGACGAGACCAGCCCAATCGACGGACGGAAAGTCATCCGCGAGGCTCTGGTATACGGCCTTCTCGACGCCGGCATGACGCACGATGGCCAGGCAGTCGTCAAGCAGGGCTTCAAGGCCCTCAACCAGGAGATTGCGGCAAAGAGCGGCCGCCGAAACACGTCCGAGATCGGCCGAGAACGGCGTGATGCTCATGCCGAGAGGATTGAGACGGGTTGCGAGAACCATCGCGTGAGCACCGCCCGAAAGAATGGGCACATGTAGGCCGCGCTCGGCGACCGGGGCCATGATGGCGCCTTCGACGTAAAGACCGCCGGCACACTCGATGTGCGATGCCGCCCGCTGCTTCGTCCTCGGCGAAGAGGAGTTGAGATCGAAGTAATACTGCCCCGGGCTGATGCAGTCCGCCGCCGCCATCGCGGCTTCCTCGCACTCGTCGGCAGTGACTGCCGAAATCACGACGTCGGCATGGCATGCACCGAGCGAGGGGCAATCGACCGCCTGAACGCCCATGGCACAGGCGTGATCCCAGAGCCAGCCGCCCTTGGCCAGAAACTGGGTATCGAAAGCGGCGACCGACACATGGTTCCACTTCAACAATTCGGTGGCGAACGCCTGCCCCACGTCCCCGAAGCCCACCAACGCGATCTTCATTATATTCCCCTCGGGCCGGAGAGGACGATGGTGAGGTCGTCCGTCCGGCATGCGCCCCGCTGCTTCCAGGAAGGCAAGTCCAATTCCTCTTTTTTGTCCGCACGACCGACGAAGAGCCATGCAGTCGGCGCGATGCCTTCAGCCGAAGGCCAGATCAGTATCCTCGCGGTTACCGACAAGCGGTCCTTCATCCTGGCAGCGGACATAATGTACGCCGATCCCCGCGGATTCCGCTTCGTCGATGTCGATCCGCGTAAGGCCCACCCCTTGCGCCAGACTAGGCATCGAATAAGCGCAGAACCACCATACAATTCAAGGGGTATTATTCGGTCAGACCGGGCTGAAATCGATAAAGTGCTCATAAAAGTACGATTCTTTCCAACGAGTGGACACTCAACGGTTGCCGGTCGTCATCCGGCGGCTCCACATGTTGATTTTTGTCAAAGAGACCGGCACACGTAACGCCTATGGTCGAGACGTCACTGATCATATTCCGCCACATCCTCATCTGTTCGGGAGGCTATCCATGTCCGCAGTCGCTCAGTCCATTGCATGGTTCGAAACCCTTGGCCGCCGCGACGTCCCGCGCGTGGGCGGGAAGAACGCCTCTCTCGGTGAGATGGTGCAGACGCTCTCGTCGAAAGGCATCGACGTGCCACCGGGTTTTGCCACGACGGCGGACGCTTACTGGAACTATGTCACGGCCAACAAGCTGGAAGACCGTATGACGGGCCTGCTCGCCGACTGGGAAGCGGGCAAGGCGACGCTTGCCGAAACGGGTCAGGCGATCCGCGCGATCTTCCTGCGGGGGGACTGGCCGGTGGATACGGAAAAGGCAATCCTGGAAGCCTACCGCGAACTCTCGCGGCGTGCCGGAGTGTCGGACGTCGAGGTTGCCGTCCGCTCAAGTGCCACGGCGGAGGACCTGCCGGACGCCAGTTTTGCCGGACAGCAGGAAACCTTCCTGAACATCAAGGGCGAAAAGGCTCTGATCGATGCTTGCCGGCGTTGCTACGCCTCTCTCTTTACCGATCGGGCGATCAGCTACCGAAAGGCCAAGGGCTTCGACCACATGAAGGTCGCGCTGTCGATCGGCGTACAGCAGATGGTACGCTCCGACCTCGGCGGATCGGGGGTCATGTTCTCGATCGATACCGAGACCGGTTTCGACAAGGTGGTTCTGATCAACGCTGCCTGGGGGCTCGGGGAGAACGTGGTCCAGGGGACCGTCGATCCCGACGAGTACCAGGTCTTCAAGCCTCTGCTCGGAAAGCCCTCGCTCACGCCGATCATCGAAAAGAAGCGCGGCGCCAAGGACATCAAGATGATCTACGGGACCGGCGAGACGCCGACGCGCAACGTCCCGACCTCAAAGGCGGAGCGCGCCGCCTATGTCCTGAGCGACCGGGAGATCCTGACGCTTGCCGAATGGGCGACCACCATCGAGGCGCACTACGGCTGCCCAATGGACATGGAATGGGCGCGCGACGGCAAGACCGGCGCCATGTACATCGTTCAGGCACGGCCCGAAACGGTCCAGGCACGGCGCGGCGCCGGCGTCTTCAAGACCTACGAAATCAAGAACAAGGGAAAGGTTCTGGCAAGCGGTCTCTCGATCGGTGACGCAGTGGCAACCGGACAGGTGTGCCTGATCGAAACGGCCAAGGACATCGGCAAGTTCGTCGACGGCTCCATTCTCGTCACCCAAACGACCGACCCGGACTGGGTTCCAATCATGAAGCGGGCCGCAGCGATCGTCACCGATCATGGTGGGCGTACCTCCCACGCCGCGATCGTCAGCCGCGAACTTGGATTGCCCGCCGTCGTCGGCACCGGCAACGCGACCGAATTCCTCCACTCCGGGCAGGAGGTGACGATCTCCTGTGCAGAAGGGGACGAGGGCTTCATCTACGAGGGGATCGCCGACGTGACCGTCAACGACCTCGACGTCAGCAACCTGCCCGCAACGGCAACCGACGTGATGCTCAACCTCGCCAACCCCGGCTCCGCCTTCCGCTGGTGGCGAATGCCGTCCGACGGCATCGGTCTCGCCCGCATGGAATTCGTCGTCAGCAACGCCATCCGCGTTCATCCGATGGCGCTGGTGCACTTCGACCAGCTGAAAGACGAAGCTGCGAAAGCCGAGATCGCAGCGTTGACCACCGGCTACGACCACAAGCCGGACTACTTCGTCGACAAGCTCTCCCGCGGACTGGCACGTCTGGCCGCAGCGGTCTTCCCGAAACCGGTGATCGTCCGCATGAGTGACTTCAAGACCAACGAATATGCCGGCCTCGTCGGTGGCGCCGAATTCGAGCCGGACGAAGAGAATCCGATGATCGGCTTCCGTGGCGCTTCCCGCTACTACTCGCCCCGCTACCGCGAAGGCTTCGCGCTCGAATGCCGGGCGATACGGCGCCTGCGCGACGAGATGGGCTTCACCAACGTCGTCGTGATGATCCCCTTTTGCCGCTCGGTGGGAGAGGCCGACAAGGTCCTCGGCGTCATGGCGGAGAACGGCCTCAAACGCGGTGAGAACGGGCTTCAGGTCTACGTCATGTGCGAGATCCCGTCGAACGTGATCCTCGCCGCCAAGTTCGCCGACCGCTTCGACGGCTTCTCGATCGGCTCGAACGACCTGACGCAGCTGACGCTCGGTGTCGATCGCGATTCCGGCGAACTCGCCGACCTCTTCGACGAACAGGACGAGGCGGTGAAATGGATGATCGAGAAGGTGATCACCGAAGCGCGCAAGGCGGGTGCCAAGATCGGCCTCTGCGGACAGGCCCCGAGTGACCATCCGGAGTTCGCCGAATTCCTCGTCGAGTGCGGCATCAATTCGATGTCGGTAAGCCCCGACAGCTTCATCGCCGTAAAGCGGAAGGTTGCCGAGGCGGAGGCGCGAAAAAGCCGAAAGTAATCGAGGGGAGTTCATCGAGATGAAAACCTTCCGGCGCGTTCGGAAAGTTTATTTCACTTGATCCTTATCAAAGCAAGTTCGAAAATCAGCTATAATTTCGATAGCGCTCACCCGTTTTCCGCAAGCGGGACCGGATGAACGAAGCAACGTCGAAATTCAGGCAGATTATCAACAGGCGATTGCGGAATCTCTCCGGCAATCGGTGAAAGCTTCGGGAGGTCACCATGCTTTCGGTAAGATCGCTTATGGCGGCAGCAGCCGTTACCGCATTTATGTTGCCGGCACCTTCTTTTGCCGGCGGAACTGTGGAAGTGCTTCACTGGTGGACGTCGGGAGGCGAGGCGAAGGCCGTCGGCACCCTGAAGGAAGCCTTCGAAAAGAAGGGCGGCACCTGGATCGACTCTCCCATCGCCGGCGGCGGTGGTGATGCGGCGATGACGGCGCTGCGCGCCAGGGTCATGGCAGGTAATCCGCCGGCTGCGGTGCAGCTGAAAGGTCCCGGCATTCAGGAGTGGGCCGACCAGGGAAGTCTGAACGACGTCGAGGATGTCGCCAAGGCCGAGAACTGGGATTCCGTCCTGCCGCCGAGCCTCGCTTCGATCATGAAATACAAGGACAAATACGTCGCTGCGCCGGTCAACATCCACCGCGTCGACTGGATGTGGGTCAACCCGACCGTGCTGGCCAAGGTCGGCGCCGAGGTTCCGACCACCTGGGAAGAGTTCAATGCCGTCGCCGACAAGTTGAAGGCCGCCGGCATCACGCCGCTCGCCCATGGCGGCCAGCCGTGGCAGGATGCGACGGTGTTCGAGACGATCGTCCTCAGCCAGGGAGCCGATTTCTACCGCAAGGCGCTCATCGATCTGGACCAGGACGCGCTTTCCGGCGAAACGATGGTCAAGGTCTTCGACCAGCTTCGCAAACTGCGCGGCTACGTCGACCCGGGCTTCTCCGGACGGGACTGGAACCTTGCCACCGCCATGGTCATGAACGGTGAGGCGGCATTCCAGATCATGGGCGACTGGGCGAAGGGCGAGTTCCTGGCCGCGGGCAAGGTGCCGGGCAAGGACTTCCTCTGCGCGCCGACGCCGGGCAACGGCTACATCTTCAACGCGGACAGCTTCGCCTTCTTCAAGGTCTCCGGCCAGGACCGGATCGAAGGACAGAAGGTGCTGGCGAGCCTGATCATGTCGCCCGAGTTCCAGGAGACGTTCAACCTTGCCAAGGGCTCGATCCCGGCACGCACCGACGTCAGCCTCGACAAGTTCGACTCCTGCGCGCTGAAATCGCACGAGGATCTGACGGCGTCCGTCAAGAACGACGCCTTCGTACCCTCGATGGCGCATGAAATGGCGGTCCCGCGGACGGTTCGCGGCGAGTTCCTCGACGTCGTGACGAACTTCTTCAACTCCGACATGAGCTCGGCCGACGCCGCCAAGGCGTTGGCGGACGCGGTCAAGCGGGCGCAGTAACCCCGCGCAGCGACCGGGCCGGGCTCTGCACGGAGCCCGGCTCGTAAGAAGACCGCTCCGACAGGCGGCACATGCGTGGGATCACAGGCGAAGGGAGGAGCGTAGGCCATGGCAAGTTCGAAGACCGGGCGGGTTGTGTTCGACCGCTTCCTCGAGCGATGGCTCCCTCAAATCGTCGTTTCGCCACTGTTCGCGACGAGCCTGCTCTTCGTCTACGGCTTCATCGCCTGGACCGTCTACATTTCCTTCACAAAGTCCGGCGTGATGCCGAACTACACCTTCTCCGGGCTCTCGCAATACATCCGGCTGTGGACCACGCCCCGCTGGCTCGTGGCGCTGGAGAACCTCTTCATCTTCACGAGCCTGTTCATCGTCGGCTGTATGGTGATCGGGCTGCTGCTCGCCATCCTGCTCGACCAGCGCATTCGTTCCGAAGGCCTGATCCGCACCATCTATCTCTATCCGATGGCGCTCTCCTTCATCGTGACCGGCACGGCGTGGAAATGGATCCTGAACCCGACGCTCGGCATCGAGAAAATCATCCAGGGGCTCGGCTTCGAGAGCTTCAATTTCGACTGGCTGGTCGACCCGAAGATGGCGATCTACACCGTCGTCATCGCCGGGATATGGCAGTCCTCGGGCTACGTGATGGCGCTCTTCCTCGCCGGGCTGCGTTCGGTCGACGACGAGATCATCAAGGCCGCGGCGATCGACGGCGCCGGGCCGGTACGCATCTATGCCTCCATCATCCTGCCCATCGTGCGGCCGGTCTTCTTTTCCGCCTTCGTGATCCTGTCGCACCTGGCGATCAAGAGTTTCGACCTCGTCATGGCGCTGACGGGCGGCGGACCGGGCTATGCGACCGACGTACCGGCGACCTTCATGTACTCCTTCGCCTTCCAGAGAAGTGAACTCGGCACGGCGGCGGCGAGCGCCGTCATGATGCTGGTCACAATCACGGCGATCTATGTGCCCTACCTCTATTCGGAACTGAGGAGGCCTGCGAAATGAGCCGTCAGGAGTCCGGTATCGTCCGTCCCAAGGGCCTGAGGCAGGCCGTGTTGCGCGGCCTGCTCTTCGCTGTGCTCATTCTCTTCTGTCTTTACTACCTCATGCCGCTCATCGTGATGGTTTCGACCTCGCTCAAGTCGCTGGACGAGATCCGCACGTCCTCGCTCATCAGCCTGCCGCAGGCGGTCACCTTCGACGCCTGGGCGAAGGCCTGGTCATCGGCCTGCGTCGGCGTGCGCTGCACAGGGCTCGAACCCTATTTCATGAACTCCGTGTTGATGGTCGTGCCGTCCGTCATCATCTCCACCATGCTCGGCGCTCTCAACGGCTATGCCCTGACCAAATGGCGCTTCCGCGGAGCGGATATCATCTTCGCCCTCATGCTTTTCGGCTCGTTCATTCCCTTCCAGGTGGTGCTATTGCCGATGGCCCGCATGCTCGGCTACTTCGGACTGGCGGGCAGCGTCTACGGCCTCATCCTCGTCCACACCGTCTACGGACTTGCCTTCACCACGCTTTTCTTCCGCAACTTCTTCGTCGGCGTCTCCGACGGCATCGTGAACGCTGCCAAGATCGATGGGGCTGGCTTCTTCACGATCTTCTTCAGCGTCCTCCTGCCGATGTCGCTTCCGACCATCGTCGTGACGGTCATCTGGCAGTTCACCCAGATCTGGAACGATTTCCTGTTCGGGATCGCGTTCACCGTCGGCGACAGCAATCCGGTGACAGTCGCCCTCAACAACATCGTGGCGACCAGCACTGGCGTGAAGGAATACAACGTCGACATGGCGGCCGCGATCATCGCGGCGCTGCCGACCCTCCTTGTCTACATTGTCGCCGGCAAGTACTTCGTCCGCGGGCTCTCTGCCGGCGCCGTGAAAGGTTGATGGAATGGCTCGTGTGGAACTGCGCAACGTGTGGAAGAAGTTCGGCTCCGTCGAGGTTATCAAGGGCGTGGACATCGACATCGAGGACGGCGAATTCATCGTCCTCGTCGGTCCGTCCGGATGCGGCAAGTCCACCCTGCTCAACCTCGTGGCCGGTCTCGAGACACTGACCAGCGGCGACATCCGCATCGGCGACGATGTCGTCAACGATGTTCCTCCCAAGGACCGCAACATCGCGATGGTATTCCAGTCCTATGCGCTCTATCCGACCAAGTCCGTGCGGGACAATATCACCTTCGGCATGCAGACCCGTGGTACCGCGCACGATCTTCAAGAGCGTGCCCTCGCAGACGTGTCGCAACTGCTGCACATAGACCAGCTCCTCGACCGAAAGCCGGGCCAGCTTTCCGGCGGCCAGCGCCAGCGCGTGGCGATGGGGCGGGCGCTGGTGCGCAATCCGGATGTCTTCCTCTTCGACGAGCCGCTTTCGAACCTCGATGCCAAGCTCCGCATCGAGATGCGCACCGAGGTCAAGAAGCTACACCTGAGGCTTGGCAAAACGATCATTTACGTCACCCATGACCAGATCGAAGCGATGACGCTCGCATCGCGCATCGCCGTGATGGACAACGGTCACATCCGCCAGTTCGGCACGCCCGAAGAAATCTACGAGAACCCCGTCGATCTTTTCGTCGCCGGCTTCATGGGCTCGCCGTCGATGAACATCATGCGTGGGCGAGTGGTGAGAAACGGCGGCACGGTCATCGAGGTGACTGACGAGGAAGGAACCGTGCGATTCCCGCTTTCGGCGAGCCAGACGGAAAAGGTCGCGAACCGGATCGGCGAAGAGGTCTATCTCGGCATGCGTCCCGAAACGATCACCCACCGGGGCGCCCATGGAACTGACGATGGAGAAACCTTCGTTTTCGAACGGAAGGTCGACGTCGTGGAACCGACAGGTCCGGACACCATGCTCGTCTTCACGCTCGGCGGCATGGAGGCGATTGCAAGGGTGAGGCCGGAAGAAAAGGTGAAGCCGGGCGAATTCTTCTCGTTCGAAGTCAACATGGCGAAGGCGAAGCTGTTTGACGCCGAGAATGGTAACCGCCTTTAGGTCGATCGGCTCCACCCGCTGCAGATCAGTGCATCGCCTTGGCACGTGCTGCATGGGCTTCGTAGAGGTCGAGCACGTCCTGTCTGCGGCAGAGCTGTGTTCCGGGTGTCATCACCGCGGCGGCACCTGCGGCCAGCCCGAAGCGGAACGCCTCCCTGATATTGTGCCCCTCCGCCAACGACCAGGTCATGGCGGCAACAAAGCTGTCTCCGGCCCCAACCGCGGACTGGACCGGAACCTTGATTGCCGGCAAACGCATGACATCGTCGCCGGTCGCCAGCAACGCTCCGTCCTTGCCCATCGTGAGGGCGACGTATTGCGCCGCACCGCTCTGGACGATCTCACGTGCGGCCTCGCCGGCCGTGCTGTGGTTCAGCCGGCGCCCGACCAGCCCTTCGAGTTCCCCGACGCTCGGTTTCACCAGAAAGACGCGTGACCTCGACAAGGTTACCTTCAGCGCATCGCCGGAGGTGTCCAGGACGAACCGTGCGCCCTTGCGTGACGCGATGTCGGCCATGCGTGAGTAGATGTCGGTCTCTACCCCGCGCGGCAGACTGCCGCTCGCGATGAAATAGTCGGCGTCGCTCTTCTCCAGAACGTCGAAAAGCGGCTTTACTTCTTCCTCGCTCACAATCGGCCCCTCCGGCACGAAGCGGTACTCGAGTCCCGTCGACGCCTCATGCACCATATACGCGATGCGCACCGTATCCTTGATGTGGATCGGGACGTGCCGCACGCGGACACGCTTCAACATGCTTTCCAGCAGTTCACCCGTCGCCCCACCTGATAGGTAGACGAGATCACATTCGCCGCCGAGTTCGGCGATCACGCGGGCGACATTGATCCCGCCCCCGCCGGGGAATTGTTGCTGGTTATGGGTCCTCGTCTTGTGCGTGTGCCGTATCTGCTCCGCTTCGCTCGCGATGTCGATGGCAGGATTGAGTGCGATCGAGAGTATCTTTGCCATGCCGGTTGTCAGCGTTCCTGTGTGTCGGCGGCGGATACGGAAACAGTTCCCGCCGCCACGAGGGAGATAGCGTCGGAGCGGTTCCATACCGTTGGCGACCGCCCGGACACACCTCGCTTCTTAGCATGCTTCGCTGCCCAACCGGTAAACGCAAATAGCAGACAACGGTCACGACCTTCGCGCATGCTATCCGAGAGGCGGAAGAGAACGTCCCGAGCCGATCCCGACCAAGCTCCCGACAATGGCAAGGTAATCCGCAGGTTTTCGGGCACAGAGGTCCAAGGGGACGCCCTTGGCCGCGAGTTCCGCGACGGGCGATCCACTGACAACCCGGTAGGGAATATGCCGTTCACGCAACCTTTCGATCACCGGCGTCACGGTTCCGTCGCGGACATGAAAATCAAGGATGGCGGCGGACACGTCCTCACGCTCGAGGATGCCGATCGCGTCGGTGACGCTTTCGGCGGTGACGGCCTCTGCGCCGGCGCAGCTCACGCTATCGGCGGCGTCCATGGCAACGAAGGCATCGTCTTCGACAATCAGTACGAGGGCTTGTTTCCTGGGCATCGGTCAGCTCCTTTTGAACGCAGAACGCAGCGCACCTCTCTTTGTTCAGCATTTGCTGATTAACGGATTGGATATATGGTAAACAAAGTGTTGTATCGGATTGGAACGCCGTCGATGCGCCGACGCCGCAAAACAATACGGCGCCCCCGACGGGGAACTTCCGCTACCCGATCGCGTTCCCCAAGGAACGCACAGCAGGGGAGAAAAGGCGATGCAGGTTGTCGGAATTCAGGTCCACGAAGAGATGGGCGGCAAGCGCGGCTATACCGTCGAGTTCGTCGGCGATGGCGGAGAAGTCATTTCCGTCCTGATGCGCCCATCCGAAACCGGGCAGTTGAATCGCCTGAATGCCATCGAAAAGGCGAAGGTGCTTCTTCTGCAGGTCGGAGGCATGCCGGAGGGAGACGAGGGCGGGATGACAACGAGGGAAAGCGCCGAGAAGTGGACGCCAAGCGCTCGCAGGAAGGGTGACACCGCCGAACTCGAGGAGGAATTGCAGGAGGGGCTGGAGAATACCTTTCCTGCAAGCGATCCCGTCTCGGCGGCCTATTCGTCGACGCCGGGCGCGGCGAAGCCGCCGAGAGAATGACGGAACCTCCTGGCACCGGGCGACGGGGATCGTTAGGATTCGTGGATGGAAAACCTGCTGACCGATCTCGGCGCCAAGACGTGGCTTCCGGATTCACTGGTTGCGGTCCGTCTCTTCGCCGCCCTGCTTTGCGGCGCTGCAGTGAGGTACGAACGTGAGCGCCGGAGCCGGGCAGCAGGATTGCGCACCCACCACAAGGATTTTGCCGAGCAATCCATCCGCGTCGACCCGATCCGGCTGATCGAGGCGGTCACGTCAGGCGTCGCCTTTCTCGCCGCCGAGCTGATCGTCTTCACCAAGGGCGAGGTGAAAGGGCTCACGACCGGAGCCGGTTTATGGCTTTCCAGCGCGACAGGACTGGCCTGCGGTCTCGGCCTTCTGCGGCTCGCACTGCTCGCCACCGCCCTGGCGCTGATCGTTCTGTGGTTGCTGCACATCCTGGAGATTCGATTGAAGCTCCGGGACAAAGGCTGACCGCATCGATCACGCTCGGTCTTAGTTGGAGGCGTGCTCCGGCTTTCCCTTCCGCTTCGTCGACGCCAGATCCTCCAGTTCTTTCTCCGTCATGGACTTCAGCATCCCCTTGGACGCCCCCTTCAGATCGCTCTTCTTGGCCTCGCCACGCTTCGCCGCCAAGGCAGCGCCTGCCGCCTTCTGCTGTGCTTTCGATTTCGCTGGCATCTGTGCCTCCCTTTTTCGGTCGCAACCATGTGACAACCGTCAGGACTGCAACCGGAGAAGGGCGAAAATGTTCCACATCGGCCAATGCCGGGCTCACTCTGCGGCGAGCGGAAGTTCCTCCTGTCGAGGTTCGGGCTGCCGCTTCTCCTCCGGCGCATGTGTCCTCTTCGGTTCGCGACCGAAGAACAGGGCGTAGCCTGCGGGAAGAGCAAAGACCGTCAGCAGCGTTGCAACGAGGATGCCGCCCATCATCGCATAGGCGAGCGGTCCCCAGAATACGCCCCGCGAAATCGGAATGAGCGCAAGCACCGCAGTCATCGCCGTGAGCGCGATCGGCCGGAAACGCCGCACGGCCGCACCGATGATCGCATCCTGCCGTGAGACCCCGGCGGCAATATCCTGATCGATCTGGTCGATCAGGATGATCGAGTTGCGGATGATGATGCCGAGGAGCGCGATCACCCCGAGAATGGCAACGAAGCCGAAGGGTGCCCCGGTGATCAACAGCGCGGCAGCCGCGCCGATGATGCCAAGCGGTCCCGTTGAGAGGACCAGCAGTGCCTTGCCGAAATGCTGCAATTGCACCATCAGGAGAACCAGAGTGACCAGCAGCATGATCGGCACCTTGGCGGCGATGGACGCCTGGCTCTCGGCCGATTCCTCCGCGCCGCCCTGAATCTCGATCGCATAGCCAGCCGGCAGGCTGTCGCGCAGATCCTTCATGCGTTCGAAGAGCTTGAGGCCGACCTCGCTGCCTTCCGCGCCGTCCGGGATCGTGCCCCGCACCGTGATTGCCGGCAGACGGTTGCGGCGCCATTCTATTCCCTGCTCCAGCACCGGCTCTACCTTTGCAATCTGCGATACCGGGACGAAGCCGCCGTAATCGGTCGGGATGTAGACGGACTGGACCGCTGAGAGGAGGTTGCGCGAAGCATCCGGCTCCCGGGCAACGATCGAGACCGTCTCCTCGCCGTCGCGGAAGGTATCGAGCGGAACGCCGGAAACCACAGCCTGGACCATCTGCCTGACGCGCTGCGACGTGACGCCAAGCGCCCGCGCCCTGTCCTGGTCGATGACGAGTTTCATCGTCGTCACCGGCTCCAGCCAGTCGTCGTGAATGGTCCCGATCAGCGGATCCTGCGAAAAGTAGTCCTTCACCTTGTCCGCGATTGCTCGAACCTCGCCGCGTTCCGGTCCAACGACGCGGATCTGTACCGGCCACCCGACCGGCGGGCCGAGGAAGAGGCGATCGACCTTCGAGCGGACGGACGGGAAATCCTCGGCAAGTATGCCGCGCAGCTTGGCAATCATTCGCTCGCGGGCGTCCTCGTCCTTGGCCATCACCAGCAACTGCGCGAAATTGGGATTGGTGAGTTGCTGGTCGAGCGGCAGGAAGAAGCGTGGAATACCCTCGCCGATGTAGGTTGCGACGAAGGTCTTGTCCGGATCGTCGAGAACCCGCCTCTCGAGTGCCTTCGCCTGCCGTTCGACTTCGAGAATGCTGGTTCCCTCGGGCAGCCACATGTCGACGAGAATTTCCGGACGAGAGGACCTCGGAAAGAAGCTCTGGGTGATGAAGGTGAATGAGAAGAGGCTCGCCACAAAAACTACAAGCGTGAGCATCAGGACGATGACGCGGTGCCGGACGGCCCAGCCGACCGCGCCGTGCAGCCGCCGGTAGAAGGCTGTGTCGAAGACATCGTGGTGCCCCTGGCCGGCGTGTGCCCGCTGTTTGAGGATCATGTGGCCGAGCCACGGGGTAAAATAGACGGCGACGAACCACGACGTCACCAGCGCGATGCCGACCACGTAGAAGAGAGATCGGACATATTCGCCTGCGGTCGAAGCCGCGAAGCCCACCGGAATGAAGCCGGCGACGGTGATCAGGGTGCCCGTCAGCATAGGAAACGCGGTCGACGAGTATGCGAAGGTCGCCGCGTCAAGTTTCTCGAGCCCCTCATCGAGCTTCCGCTCCATGAGTTCCACGACGATCATGGCATCATCGACCAGCAGCCCGAGCGCGATGATCAGAGCGCCGAGCGATATGCGCTGCAACTCGATCCCGAACTGGTACATGATGGCCAGGGTGGCGGCGAGCACCAGCGGTATGGTGACTGCGATGACCATGCCCGATCGCCAACCGATCGACAGAAGCGAAACCACAAGCACTATGACCAACGCTTCCATGAGCGCCTGGGAAAATTCGCCGATTGCCTCGTGCACCACCTCCGGCTGATTGGAAATCTGGTCGACGGACACGCCAACCGGCATTGATGCGGTGAAACGCTCGTAGGTCGCCTCGATCGCCTTGCCGACATCCGTCACCTTGAAGCCGGGCGCCATCACGACGCCGATCTGAACGCTGTCACGACCGTTGAAACGGAACTTCCGGGTATACGGTTCGGCGTGACCCGATGAGACATAGGCAATGTCACCGAGACGAATGACCTCACCACCGGCCTTGATCCGCAACTCGCGCACGTCATCCTCCGAGCGGACGTCTCCTTCCACGGAGACGCGCACGGATCGAGCGGAGGATTCGACCGAGCCTGCCGAGTCGACATTGTTCTGCCCGGAAAGAGCCGCCTGGAGGTCGCCGAGCGTCAGCCCGCGCTCGGCGAGCACCTTGGAGGAGATGTCGATGTGGATCTGCCGCGGCTGATCACCGAGGATCACCGCCTTTTCGACGCCGGGGGTGGCAAGCAGCATGTCACGCGCACGGATGGCGAAATCCTTGAGTTCCGGGAAGCTGTAACCGTCGCCGGACAGCGCATGCATGGTGACGAAGGTGTCGCCGAATTCATCGTTGAAATACGGCCCCATCAGGCCTTCGGGCAGTTCCTGCTCGATGTCCCCGACCTTCTTGCGAACCTGGTAAAAGGCATCCTTCACCTCCGCGGCGTCGGTGTCGCCCTTGATGTTGATGGTCGTGATCGCCATCCCGGCACGGGTATAGGAGTGGATATAGTCGAGGTGCGGCGTTTCCTGCAGCTTCCGTTCGATCTTGTTGACGACCTGGTCCTGCATTTCCTCGATACTGGCGCCGGGCCAGACGGTCTGGACGACCATGACCCGGAACGTAAAGTCGGGGTCTTCCTTCTGTCCCATGTTGGCGATCGCGAGCGCGCCCGCCACGATGATCACCGCGAAGAGGAAACGCGCAAGACTGCCGTGAGCGATCGCCCAGCGCGACAGGTTGAACGGCGTCTTTTCTCGGTCGGACGTGCTCATGAGGGGCCCTCTGGTGGAGACGTTTTCAGGAGTGGGCGTCAGCGCGCTACGACGGTGGCGGGTGCGGCATTCACGGCCGTCTGTGCATCCGCTGTGGAAACTTTCACTTTCATGCCATCTCGCATGAATTGCGTGCCAGCAGAGACAACCATCTCGCCGGGGGAGAGTCCTTCGCTCACCACCACGCCGTCATCAGAGAACTCGCCGAGCCGGACGGAGCGCGGACGAACGGTGTCGGAACCCCGCTCGACCACCCAAACCACAGGATTACCATCCTTCTCTGCAAGCGCGCTCACGGGAATGTTAAATCCCGCAGGCCCGCCACCGACCTGTGTTTCGACCGTTGCAGTCATTCCAAGCAGCACCCGCGGATCGTCGGGGATGCGAACCCGTACGGAAAAGGTTCGAGAACGAGGATCGGCGCTGCCGGCGACCTCCCGGACGGTGCCGTCCAGCACCATGCCCTGCTGCGACCAGAACCGAATCTTCACTGCGGCACCCGCCACGAAGTTCGTGATCTCGGTCTCCGGTACGGCAACCTGGACCTCCTTTTCTCCATCCATCGCGACTGTAACGACCGGCGTGCCCGATCCGACCACCTGGCCGGGCTCGCCATTGACGGCCGTGACTATGCCGGCCATGTCGGCGTGAAGCCTCGTATAGGCGAGCTGGTTCTTTGCCTGTTCCAAAGCGGATATGGCCGACTGCTCGGTCGAGAGAGCCTGGTCGTAGGCAAGCGTGCGCTGGTCGAGTTCGGCTTTCGACGCAGCATTCTTTGCGTAAAGCGTCTCAGCACGCTGCTTGAACAGCTTGAGCGTGCCCACCTGTTTGACGGCCGAGCGAAGATCGGCCTCCGCGCGGGTGACCGCAAGCTCGTAGTCGGCAGCGTCAAGTCGAGCCAGAAGGTCCCCCGGCCGCACCCTGTCGCCGATGTCAACCGCACGCTCGGTGATCTTGCCGTTGACACGGAAAGCGAGATTGATCTCATAGCGAGCCTTGACCGCGCCCGAATATTCTAGCTTGCGCCCGCTCTCGCCGGCCGCCACCTCGATCACCTTGACGGGGCGAACAACGGCTTCCGCTTTGCTTTCCTCGTCGCTGCACCCGGAGGCCAAAACCGCCGTCATCAACAGGGAAAGGCCGATCAGCAGCCTACCCGCGAGTCCGTTCATACTCGACCTCATGCTACGCTCCTGATGTGTCACATTGGCGAGGCGGCCTCTGCCGCCGGTCTAGTTCTTCACGGCCTTCAGGGCGAATTCGATCAGCTCTTCAGCGCCCGGACGGTTCAGCTTCATCAGGCATTGGGTCACCATCTGCGGATGAATGAGGATGGCAAGACATGCGCTGAAGCAGCGTCCGGCGCTCTCTGCATCTTGCGGAGGAAATTCGCCGGCCTCGATCCCGTCCCTGATGATCGAGGTAATCACCTGGTCGAGGCGGGTCACGTGTGCATCGATGACCGGCCACTCCTGCTCGATGGCGACAACGACCATCTCATGGACCTTCTCCTGATCGAGCATCGTCTCGACGGTCATATTGTGCATCGCATGTCCGTACCGGCGGAGCCTCTCCTCGGCACTGACCGGCAAGCGGGCAATCGCCAGGGCCGCCTCGTAGCCCGCATCCAGCATGCGCTGCGCCAGCGCCTGGTGAATTTCGGCCTTCGATGAAAAGAACCGGTAGACGTTTGCCGGCGACATGCCGAGGTCCTTCGCGATGTCGGCGACATTGGTCTTGTAGTAGCCGTAGTGGCGGAACAGCCGCTCTGCCGCGTCGAGGATGCGGGTGATGTTCTCTTGTCGGGTGTGCTCTGCCATGTTGTCGGCGGCTTCGGACATCTGCTTTGCCTTGAAATTACGTGTGACGTTTTTCATATTTCGTCATTCATAATTCAAAAGAAGACATCAGTCAATTCGGGAAGCAAGGTACGCTTCGCGTGTAGACACATGGCCCGGCGGGGCACGCTCCGCCAGCCGCGGAACATCCTTGCCGGGATGCCGTTGCGCGCGGTATCTAGGACTATCGTTCAAGGAGAACAGTGATGCGAAGGACCATTGCCGTCGCGATCGCGGTCGTGCTTTCATCCTGTACGGCGACGCCACACCTCGGCGGCCCGCGACTGGAGCCCGTGCCGGGCAGCATCACCTATGGCGGGCAGCCCCGCACCAAGCTGACCAAGGCCCCGGTCGGCAGCACGTTCGAACATCGCTTCCAGGACCGGTTCGGCCGGACCGTCATCGAGGTCTACCGCATTGAACCGGACAGAAGCCTCACAATCGTCAGGCGCTATGTCAGAGACATCTTCCCCGACTTTTGATCCGCCGCTGGATGGAGGTCCCCTCGACGGCTTCTTCGACCGCAGCGCGGTCGATGTTGCACGGGATCTCATCGGGGCGAAGCTCACGCTGGAGGGTGTCGGCGGCATCATCGTGGAAACGGAGGCCTACGAAGCAGATGATCCGGCGTCGCACAGCTTCGGCGGACAGACCCCACGCAACCGTTCGATGTTCGGCCCGGCCGGTCACGTCTATGTCTATCGATCCTACGGGATCCACTGGTGCCTGAACGTGGTCTGCCGCACGGCAAGCGCTGTTCTGGTCCGCGCGATCGAGCCGGTGTGGGAACTCGAAAAGATGCAGAACCGGCGCAGTCGCACCGACCTGAAGACGCTTTGTTCGGGGCCGGGCCGCCTGACCGAGGCATTGGCGGTCACGCGGGCACACGACGGGTTGCCCCTGCTTTCGCTACCCTTCGGCTTCGCTCTGCCAGCGATGGACCCTCCGGTCGCGGTCGGCAGGCGAATAGGCATCACCAAGGCAGTCGACCGGCCCTGGCGATTCGGTGTCATGGGTTCGCCCTTCCTGAGTCGGAAGTTTCCGGACAGGCCCGCAGCCTAGAACCTTCTCCCACGCGATCAGTTGGCGGGATGCGGCAGGCGCACGACGTTCCCGGCGCCGACCGGCACGGGCGCATTCCGACCGAAAAGGCCACGGGCGCGGTTTCGAAGGGGGCCTCGTCGATGACTTTCTGCAAGCCCGCGGGAATCCCCGGCTTTCCATTCCCCGGAATCGCGGCCGCAGTCAGATGGTTCTTGCTATCGGGAGCAGAAACTCGTCCAGGAGAACGGCCACCATCCTCCAGGTATCTGCCTCCAGAAAAACGGGCTTGCTCGTTTCTCGGACATCAGCCAGCGTCTTCGGCACGGAGCCGGCCGCGCGACACAAGCGCAGACGTTCCGCCGGCTCTTCCGTCTTTGTGGCGCGAGAATTCAAGACGTCGAACGTCAGCTGCCGGGCAATCCGGTAGCCCTCGTCGAGCAGGTCGTACCGGATCCTGTTCGCGCCGGCCGCGGGTACGGCCTCGAACGGCATATCGATCAGTTCCTGCAAAATACGCCAGACATCCTGCTCGCCGGCAGGCGTCCATGCCCTCGCTTTCCCGAACGCGGGCGCGCAGCGCACGATGGCGAAGGCTATCGCAGCCGGCCAGCAGTCACAATCGACCTCCTCGAAGAGACCGTCGTGCAGCCGTTTCCCGGCAAGACGCAGAGGGGCCCCGTTGTCGTCTAGATAGAGAGAAACCTCGGTGATGTCGTCTGAGAGGTGCAGCCAGGGATGATCAGCTCGAAATTGTGCAAGCGCACGCCTGTCTAAAACAATGACCGTATTCATTCCTGTCCAAACAGTCCGAAGAGTTGCGCCGCGGCAAAAGATGGGGACGACCAGCTCGCAATCCAGCACTCCCTTCATCGATTTCAAAATACGCTATGAAAGAAGGAACTGAAATTGGCCAATCCGCGCACGCAAAGGCTCGGATCGCCGGCGCGGAGTATCGGACGTAGCTGATTTAATTCAGAAATTTCTGATTTTTGGGCAAATCGATGACAGCGCGACCTTTTTTGGTGCGTCCCGCCGGATGCATGGCTTCCCGGAGAAAAGGATGCGTCAGAGACAGAGTTGCCCATTTTGTGCGCAGACGGCAATCAAGGCGCCGCTGACACCGCAAGGCCATCGGGACCACTGGACGGCTTGGTGGCACTCCCTTATCGATCACCAAACCCTGTCGCCTTGCGCAGGATCGCGATCTCGCTGGTCGTCAGGCGCCGGACACCACCCTTCGGAAGATCGCCGAGTTCGATGTCGCCGAGCGCCACACGGACAAGGCGCAGGCACTCGACGCCAATCGCTTCCAGCATCCGGCGGATCTGACGGTTGCGTCCTTCCTCCAGCGTCATCTCGAGCCAGGTGTTCTTTTCCCCCTGACGGATGATCCGGACGGAAGCGGCACGCCATGTCTCGCCTTCCACCGGCACGCCCGTCTCCAGCTGCCTAACCTGGCGGTCATCGAGGCGCCCGCCGACCTGCACGTGGTAGATCTTCGGCACGTGGGTCGCCGGGTCCAGAAGGCGCTGGGCGAAAACCGTATCATTGGTGAAAAGCAGCAGGCCTTCGCTCGCCTTGTCAAGCCGCCCGACAGGGGAAAGAAAGCCGAACTCGGTTCCCTCGAGACAGGAAAAGACGGTCTCCCTGCCCTCCGGATCGTCCCTGGTGGTGACGAGACCGCGCGGCTTGTTCAGCATAACGTAGACCTTTTCCTCCGCGGCGACCGCCAGGCCATCGACTTCGATGCGATCCGAGCGGATATCCACCCAAGTCTCAAAATCGGTGACGGGCTTACCTCCGACCGAAATCCGCCCTTCCGCCAGCAACCGTTCCGCCTGCGTGCGGGAGCAATAGCCGAGCTTGGAAAGCGCGCGGGTGATCGTCACCCGGTTGCCTGTTCCGCCTTTTGCCGATCTTGCCACGAGTGGTTTTCCGCAACGGTTCGAGTTGTTCGACTTGTCGCCGTGACGGATCACGACAGGCAAAGGCCATTGATCGAACGACGCAACAAGTCAAGCAAGAGGTTCGGATGCGGAAAGCTCATCGTCCGCGGCGAAAGAGGATCTCGCCTTTGCCGAACACGGCATTGTCACCACAGATGCGGGTTGGTGAGGTCCCCAGCAACGGCTTGTCGAGGATCTTCTCCGCGATCAGGAAGCGGTCGAACAGACCGGAAAAGGCGATATCCGCATTGCCGCAATCGACGAATGTCGGCGAGAGTGCCTCCGGCCGCCGGTCGAGGAGCAGTGAGCCACGTTTCATCAGATAGCCGGGCATGGCTCCGACCCGTCCCGTTACCACGATCGTTCCGGCGATCATGCCGAGCCCGAGATGATCGTCACATCCTTTGAGCACCGCGATCAGTCCGCGCCGCATCCTTTCGCCGGCGCGATGCCCCGCTTTGCCACGCACGACGATCGTCCCGCCGCTCACACCCTGCAGCTCACCTGCCAACGGAGCACCGAGGCGATCACCGACATTGCCCGTCACTTCGATGCGACCACCCGAGAGGCCGGACCCGAGTTCCTCGCCGGCATTGCCTTCAATGACCAGCGTACCGCCGCCCATTGCCCGGCCCGCCCTGAAGCCGACATCCCCGACGACCCGGATACTGCCGGACACCATGCCCACGCCGACCTGATCGAAGCGCCGCGACCCTCCTTCAAAAACAATGGAGAATGCGTCCTTGCCCGTCACTTTGAACAGGTCGCCGACCTTGAGGCCGGTCCGCGTCGTTCCGATCGGGAGAGCGGCGATATCCGAAACCCCTTGACCTGACAGGCGGTCTGGAACGAGCGCCGACAGATCGAGCCTCTCTTCGGGTTCGGCGAGGAGCTTGAAGGTCAGCGGCTTCATGGCAGCAGCTCCTTGAGGTGGTAATGGAACTTGCCGAGCTTGCCACCGTAATTGCCGGCGCTGATCCTAAGCGCACCCTGCTTCGGCCCGAGCTTGACGACGGCCTTGAGGCCGGCACGCATCGCGTCCGCGACGGCATCACTGGTCTCGCCGTCGATAACGATCTCCAGCACCGCATTGGTGCCGGCATCAAGCGCCGTGTTCACGGCCCCCTTGAGCGTCGGTGCAAAGGCGTCGTTGGTCGACGCCATCATCCCCTTGTATTTGCCGCCGACCTTCGAGCCGGAGCGCACG
Source organism: Ciceribacter azotifigens (assembly GCF_048159625.1). Lineage (NCBI taxonomy): Bacteria > Pseudomonadati > Pseudomonadota > Alphaproteobacteria > Hyphomicrobiales > Rhizobiaceae > Ciceribacter > Ciceribacter azotifigens. The sequence continues at coordinate 64,926 of NZ_JBLQTA010000012.1, forward strand.
ATCCCGCCCGGGAAGGGCATGATGACCCCCGGAACCTTCTCAATGGCGGCAACTGCGGTCTCGGCTGCCTTGAGCGCCTTTGCCCAGTCGGCCGCGAGAAGCAGCATGTTGCCGCCGCCCACCGCCTGCTTGGTCAGGCCCGTCGTCGCCTCACAGAGGAACTCTCCGTCCATCACCGGAACACGCCAATAGTGCTTGCCGCCGAATTTCTTGGATATCTGCCAGCCGTCGCCGAAGTAGCGGAGCGCCGAACCGAGGTCGAGCGGCGCAGTACCTTCCAGGCCGGCAAAACAGGCGCTGCCGGGCGAGGTCAGCACACACTGTCCCAGGCGCGTCTTCAGCTGTTTCTGCAGTTCGTCCGTTCCCATAGCAAACAGCATGACCCGACAGCCGGGACGACCGTCCGGCGTCTCACTCTCCGGCACGTCCATATCGATGCCCGCCTCACATCCGCAGCCGATGACGGAGGTGGCAAAGCCGGTCATGGTGATCGCCGCCTGACGGGCCCATTTGAGTGTCGGAGCGGTGATGATGATGGCGGTCGCCCGCATGCCGAAGGCTTCGGCAAACGTGTCGTCGACGGTGACGCCGTTGCGGATCAACTGTTGCATGGGACCTCCGCAAAAGCGTCGGCGCGGGTGATTGCCGTCTCCGGAAATGTAAACCAGTCGAGGCCGAGCCCGTAGCGGCTTTCGAAATAGTCGCTGAGCCGGCGGGACATAGCCCTGTCCTGCGGCGGATCGAGGCGTAGCGCCTTGCCCCACCGGTAATGAGTGACGGCACCGTCCTGAACCACGAGATCACCGTTCTTGAAGACCAGCGCCGCCTCGCGGAACATCCGGGCGATGTCCTTGCCCCGCCTGTAGACCGCAACGTCGGCGATCGCACCCGCACCGAGATGACCACGATCCTTGAGCCCGAGGAGCCTCGCCGGGGCGGCGCGGGTCATGATGGCAATCTCGTCGAGCGTGTATTCACGCGCGATCGAAGAAAGCGTCGAGTGCTTCAGCGCCGCCTGGTTGAGCTTCTCCGATTGGAGATCCCGCGCCTCGCGGCTCATCAGGAGTTCGAAAAGCTCCGGATAGGTGGTGAACGGTGCACCGTTCGGATGATCCGTCGTGAAAAAGACGCGCCAGGGATCGGTGATCAGCAGGAAGAGTTCGAGCCCAATCGCCCATTGCAGCGAGCCGTAATAATCCTGCTTGTAGCGGTAGGGAACGATCCCCCCTCCGTTCGCATCGCCGTCATAGATGACGGATTTGCGCGGGCTCGCGTGGCCGATGGCCGAGAACTGGCGAATAACGTCCGCAGAGATCGTCACCGTCTGGCCGAACATCACCTGCCCGACATCGATCGTGACCTCGGGAGTTCCGTTGACGAGTTCGGCGAGATGAGCCGCCTGCGAGGAGAAACCACGTTTCCCCTCCGTCCCGTACCCATAGAACTGCAAGTGTGCGAGGTGGAGCCTTTCCCCCTCGGCCGCGCTGATGGTTTCCGCCGCCGTCGCGGCATTCCCGGGTATGCCGAGATTGTTGGCATGAACGTGGAGCGGATGCGGAATACCGACACGGCCGACGGCTGCCTGCAGGGTCTTGACGATCCTGCGAGAACTGACCCCATAGGCCGGCACCACATCGTCGAAGGAGAAGGCGCGAACGTTTTCCTTGAAAGCCGCCGCACCGCCGGCATTGATCACCTTCACCCCCAGCGACCGTGAGGACGACACGGTCCAGGCGACGTAATCGTCGATCATCGCCGCAGGCTCGTTGTCCCGGATCATCGAGAGAAGGAAATCGTCGTTGCCGAGGATCGCAAGCGTCGCCTTGTCGATAATCGGGATGTCGGAGAGTTCCAGATGAGTGTGGAGCGCGTTGAGCGGGTTCATCGCCGGCTCGACCACCGTGGTGAAACCCATCTGCGCATAGAGCGTCCCGGTCCGGAAGGTCGACCAGCCGGCGTTCGAGAGCGGGGTGTGCAACGGGCGGGCCTGATGGGCTCGATGATGCTCCGGCAGCAGCAGACGCGCCGTGTTCACGTTGCCGCCGCCGACATGCGAATGGATGTCGATTGCTCCGGCCATCACCACGCAACCGGAAACATCGAAGGTCTTGTCGGCACGCCGGCCTTCCGGCCTTTCGACAATCAAGCCATCTCGCATCCACACGTCCCGTCGTCGGCTCTCACCGTTTACAGGATCGACGACCTCTCCTCCCGCCAGTCGGATCAGCACGGCAGCGCCTCCCTTTCCGGCAGGGCATCCGCCAGTTCGCGAAGAACCCCGGAAACACGCGGACGATCGGAGGGGGCAGACGCCTGCACGGCCGACAGCGTCCCGATACGGCTTGAGTAGAAGACGCCGTCGTGGTCGACACCGGCCCGTCCGACGGTGATCGTTACCGCAGCCCCGGAAACCGCACCCTCGTCGGGAACGAAGGCAACGAGCGGCAGGCCGCGGCGCGGCGCCGGCGGATCGCCCTCTCCCTCCGAAATCCAGAGATGCAGGTCCGCCTCGCGCTCGGCGATTATCCGCGTCACGTCCGATAGCTGCGGATCGTAGATCGGCTTGCCGGTACCGAAGCCGGTCCTCGGCGGAAAGCCTGTCATCCAGACGGATGCGAGCGCGAGACCCCAGGCACGATCGTCGGAAGGCAGGAAAAGGCTGGTGGCACGGCGGCTGCGATTGAGATCACCGACCAGTCCTTGCAGCATGGCAAGCGTGAAAATTCCCTGCTGCCGGCCGGAGAAAACAAAGACGGGGAATGCGGCCTTTTCGATCGCCACGTTGAGTTCCTCAACCCCCTCGACGGCACCGACGCTCTTCCTGCCGCCGAGCCCGGCTCGCACGGAGGCGAGAACGGCGGCCAGAGGTTGGCCGGGCGCCTTGACGACACTCGCCTTCACCCGTTTCAGCACGGCGGAGATCTCGGATGCGGTATCCTGGCGTCCTGCACCCGATATGTGGAACCAGCGCCGTTTATGCGAAGGAGCCAGATCCGGGCGCGCGTTATGCCAAGAGAGGAGAAGTTCGTGATGAGCCGCCGGGATTTCACCGACCAGAACGATCAGGTCAGCCCGCCGGCGGGTCTCGAGCGGGGTCGTGAAGAAGCCGCCATGGTCGGTAAAGAGCGCCGCCTCTTCGGCGAGTTCGTATCCGCGAACGTGATCGTAAGCCGCCCCGACCAGTTCGGCCAGAGCGATCACACTTCGACAACCATGAATATCCGAATCGACTGAAATAACCGGGCAGCGGCACGACACCAGAAGCTTTGCCGTCTCCTGAATAGCGGCTGTCAATGAAACTGCCTGGTTGCCTATCCACGCAACCGACATACCCCACAACTTTCTGGTGCCGGTCCAGATTCTAGCCAATTCTCTGAGAAAGTGAACCCCCGCCCGGAATCAAAATCGCCGATCAGTCGTCGTACTTCAAGTAGGCGAACCGCTGATCCGTCCGTGGGGTACCTTCCAGAGCTCCGCCTTCCCTGCCGGGTTGCCACTGGACAACCTCTTCGATCTTGCGGGCGAGTTCGAAGTCCTTGTCGGTGATTCCTTTGGCCACATGGGTCATCAGTTTGACTTCGACCCAGGCGTAGGAAGCTTTGAGGTCAGGGTGATGCCATGCGGCTTCAGCCAGGTGGCCGACCGTGTTGATGACCATCAGCGTCGATTTCCAGCTGTGGGTCTTGTACTTGCGTCGCAGCCAGCCATCCTCGTAACGCCAATGCGGCAGTTCACGCTTCAGCCTCTCGAGGATCTCGGCTTCGGAGTAGACACGGTCCGCCTTGCCGGCGGCATCAGTGCGGTCGTTCATCGATGTGGCCTCCCTCATTCTTTGAGCACGCCGCTTGCGCTGCGACCAAAAGACGATATCATATCCGCGGGCCCGATATTCTAGATTGTTAGAATTACATCAAATGTCGGACTCCGTCACCATTCAAGTCCCTGCACGCTTGCATCTCGGTTTCCTCGACATTCCGGGCAAGACGAGCGGGCGTTTCGGCAGCATAGGTCTTCCCCTCGAGACGATCTCCACCGTCCTGACGGTCGCCAGGGCGCGAGAAACCAGCGTCGAGGGCGGGGAACAGGCGCGCATTCGCGCGCATATCGCCAAACTAAGCGCCCATCTCGGGATCGACGGCCATCACAAGGTGATCGTGCACCGCACGATCCCGAGTCACTCCGGCCTCGGATCGGGAACGCAGCTCGCCCTTGCGGTCTCCGCGGCGCTCAGGACGCTTCATCAACTCCCGTTCGCCATTCGCGACGACGCCGTCTTCCTCGGCCGCGGCACGCGCTCCGGCATCGGCATTGCGGCATTCGATCGTGGCGGACTGATCATCGACGCTGGCAAGGGGCAGGACGACCAGGCTCCGACCGTGATCTCGCGAATTCCCTTTCCCGAGAACTGGCGCATCATCCTCGTGTTCGACCATCGCCATGAAGGTATCCACGGAGAGGCCGAAATCACCGCCTTCCGCGCTCTGCCACCGTTTGCCGAGACGAGCTCGTCGACCATCTGCCGCACGACGCTGATGGCGCTGATGCCCTCTCTGATCGAAGGCGATCTCGCAACCTTCGGAAAGGCTGTAGAGACGATCCAATACGAGATCGGCCGCTATTTTGCCCCCGCACAGGGAGGCCTCTTCACCAGCAAGGCGGTCGAAACCGCCGTGCGCAAGCTCGCGGTTCACGGCGCGGTCGGCATCGGACAGAGCTCCTGGGGCCCGACCGGCTTTGCCTTCACCGAGTCGCAGGAGGCGGCAGAACAGATCGTCGACGACGCCGGCATCGATCAACCGGGCCTCAGTACCCGCATCGTGCCCGCACGAAATCTCGGCGCGAAAATCACCCAGACGGTGATGCCGCCGCAGTTCGGTCTGAGACAAGGGCGCTTTCACTGAGGAGGAACGAGAACCTTGAGCCGCAAGACCATTCTCCACATGCTCACGCCGCTGAAGCAGATGAGCCCATTCGACGTCAACATGGCGCTCGATGCCGGATATGACCACGTCATCCCCTATACCGACGTAACGCTCGCCGACGTCGGCAATCTCGTGCAGGACGCGATCTTCTCGCGGCCTCCGGATGCGGGGGTGGCAACGGGGATCTTTCTTGCCGGGAAGGACGCGGCACTGGCGCTCGACATGCTCGACGCAGCAAGGATGGCCATGGTCCCACCGTTCGAGGTTTCGGTGTTCGCCGATCCTGCCGGGTCCTTCACGACAGCGGCCGCGATGGTGGCGAAGGTCGAGAAGGCGCTGGCGAAACATCATGGTCGCGACCTGAACGGAGCAAAGGTCGCGATCTTCGGTGCGACAGGCGTCGTTGGCTACTGCACCGCTGTCATCGCGGCAAAGGAAGGCGCGATCGTCACCATCGTCGGCCATGACGGCGTCGAACGCGTCCGGCACATTGCCCAATCGGTGAAGGACCGCTTCGGCATGAATATCGAGGCCGTCGACGGCTCCACGGAAGACAGCAAGGCGGCAATACTTGCGAGGGCGGAAATCCTGTTGACGGCCGCGAAGGCGGGCGTACAGGTGATCTCGTCAGAACAAATGAGATCGGCCGGAAAACTCCTCGTCGCCGCGGACGTGAACGCCGTTCCGCCAGCAGGCATCGAAGGTCTCAAGGTCAATGCCAACGGCGAGCCCCTCCATGGGCAGGCGATCGGCATCGGTCCCCTGTCGATCGGCAACGTCAAGTACAAGACCCAGGCGGGTCTCTTTGCGCAGATGATCTCCGCTGAAAAACCCGTGATCTTTGATTTCCAGGATGCCTTCACCCTTGCCCGCAGTCTCGCCAAATAGCCCCATGATCCTGGTGGTGGCAATTTCCGGGCGGTCGCTCGCCACGGCGGCGCGCCGGGCGGGGTATCGCGTGCTGGTGGCTGATCTCTTCAACGACACCGACACCTGCCGGATGGCGCAACGGGCGACGATCCTGCCGGGCAGCCTGCACGACGGAATCGATGGCAGGGAGATCCTCCCGAGCCTCCGGAGACTTGTCGGAGAGGACCGGCCGGAGGCACTCGTCTACGGCTCGGGCTTTGAACGCAGGCCGGAGATCGTCGACATGCTGGCGGAGACTTTTCCGCTTGCCGGTAACAGCGCGGGTGCGATCAGGCGGGTGAAGGATCCCCTGTCGCTGGCGTCGCTCTGCGCCGAAATAGGTATCCCCCATCCGGAAGTCCGCTTCGATGCGCCGGACGATCGACGAGGCTGGCTGACAAAGGTTCCCGGTGGCGCCGGCGGCTCCCATGTGCGACCGGCCACGTCTTTCGGTTCCTCTCCGTCGGGCAGCTATTTCCAGCGGCACGTTCCGGGGGTGGGTATCTCCGCCCTGTTCCTCGCCGGGCGAGGTCGTGCACGCGTCGTCGGCTACAGCCGCCAGTGGTCCTCGCCCACGGCCACGAGCCCGTTCCGCTACGGCGGCGCCGTTCGCCTCCCACGTCTTCCGCGGGAAAAAGGAGAGAAGATCAGCCACTGGCTGAACGGTCTCGTTGCCCGGACGGGGCTGATCGGCCTCTGCAGCGCGGATTTCATTGACGGGCCGGAAGGAACGTTCCTTCTGGAGATCAACCCGCGTCCGGGCGCGACACTCGACATTTTCGACGGGGAAGACACGCCGTTGCTGACCCAACATCTTCGCGCGGTTCGCGGCGAGAATATCGACATCCCCCGTTTCACAGGGGTGATGGCGTCGGCGGTGGCCTATGCCGCGGGGCCGATTCCCAGCTTCCCCGATCTGGACTGGCCGCCGCTGACTGCGGACCATCAGCGCCCCGGCTCCGAGCTCGACGCGGGCGATCCGGTCTGCACGGTGCTCGCGCAGGCCCGCTCCGCTGCTGCGGCTGAAAAGGCCGTGATGAAACGGATCAGCGAACTGGCACCCCATTGGGAGGAGATTACAGGATGAAGGACGGAGAAGCCTTCCTGAACAGAAGCGCCCAACAGATCGTTGACCGCATGGTCACCGAAGCCGAACGGCTCGGCATCAGCCATAGCCGCGGCAACCTCGGAGAACACCTCATTGACGCCGGAGCGAGAAGCCCGGGCTCCCTCGAAGCCGGGCTTCGCATGGTCGATATCTGCATGGGCGGACTCGGCAGCGTATCGGTAAGTCTCGACCGGCATACGTCGCGTTGGCCGCTTTCGATCGACGTCCGCTCGTCCCAAGCGGTCCTTGCCTGCCTCGCCAGCCAATACGCCGGATGGCAACTGAGCCACGAGAAATACTTCGCCATGGGATCAGGGCCGGTGCGTGCGCTCGCGCGTGTCGAGCCGCTGTTCCAGGAGATCAGCTACAAGGAGCCCAACGCCGAAAGCTCGGTCGTCGTTTTAGAGACGGCAACGCCGCCGCCCACGGCCATCGTCGAGAAAGTGGCCAAGGCCACCGGGCTCACACCGGACCGGCTCACCTTCGTCTATGCGCCGACGCAGAGCATCGCCGGCTGCGTCCAGATTGTCGGCCGCGTGCTGGAGGTGGCGCTGCACAAGGCGCACGACCTGAAGTTCCCGCTGGATGCCATTGTCGACGGCATCGGAAAGGCGCCGATCCCGGCACCGCATCCCGACTTCCTGAAGGCGATGGGGCGCACGAACGATGCGATCATCTATGGCGGCCTCGTCCAGCTGTTCGTCCGGGGTTCCTCGGCGGCTGCCCGCGATCTTGCCGAACACCTGACAAGCGAGGGATCACGCGACTACGGCCAGCCCTTCGCGGAAATCTTCCGCAAGTTCAACGGCGACTTCTACGCCATCGACCCGCACCTCTTCAGCCCGGCCGAGGTGATCGTTACGGCGATCGAGACCGGTGAGACCTTCCGTGCCGGAAAGACGAATATCGACATGCTGGAGCAGTCCCTTGGCTGACATGACACCGCCTGTCCTGCGGGACAAGATACTGATTACCTCCGACCGTACCGACAGCCAGGTGCAACAGCTGAGCGCCGCCTTCGCGCGGCTTGGCATGGACGCCGTCTTCCTGCGGCTGGCCGATATCGCCTTCGATTCCCGCCACGTGTCCGGCATCGCCATTCCGGGATTCGACGGAGCGCTGCCGGCGGCGGTCATCGTTCGCTCGATCTCCTCCGGCAGCTTCGAAGCCGTCACGCGTCGGCTCGGGATCCTGCATGCGTTCGGCCATCTCGGCGTGCCGGTGTGGAATTCGGCAAAGGCGATCGAACGCTGCGTCGACAAGTCGACGACGACATTTCTCATGGCTCGCGCCGGCCTTCCGGTGCCGGAAACTTTCGCTGTCGAGTCGATCGCCAATGCCCGCGCCATCGCCGAACGCGAGCTGCCGAAGGGTCCGCTGGTCCTGAAACCGCTCTTCGGCTCCCAAGGTCGCGGCGTGCGGCTGATCGAGACGGTCGAGCAGTTGCCGGACGGGCTGGAGGTCGACGACGTCTACTATCTGCAGCGCTACGTCGCCAGACCCGGAACGACCTTTTGCGACTACCGGGTGTTCACCTGCAACGGCACGGTCCTCGGCATGATCGCACGTCGCGCGGACGGATGGGTGACCAACATCGCGAGAGGCGCGCGCGCGGAACCTGTGACGGGACCGCTTCGTCCGGCACTGGAAACACTCGCGCTTTCCGCCGCCGCGGTAATCGGAACGGACTTTTCGGGGATCGATATCATCCCGGCGGCAGACGGCAGGCTCCAGCTTCTCGAGGTCAACAGCATGCCCGCATGGACGGGACTGCAGTCGGTGATCCCGGTCCGGGTCGCGGAGTGTATCGCGGAAGCACTGGTGTCCCACATCGCCCCCGCGGAAGGAGAGAGGCCCGCCGCCTGATGCCGAAACCCGCGGAAATCGATCGAGCCTATCGCCAGGCCTGCCGGATGGAAATCGAGGCGCTGAAGCCTGGAAACGTGCATCGCTTCGCCGACGGGCACCGCATGTCGGCGCAACAGTTTCTGGACAGCGCGGAGGTATCGGCGTCCGCGGTCTGTCATCCTGGATGGCCGGTCGGGCGACGAATCCTCGACGCCATCCGCGCGACGCAGGAAGCCGTCGGCACCAATACCAACCTCGGGATTGTGCTGCTTTGCGCTCCGCTGGCCAAGGCTGCGGAAGCGGGAGGAGACGACCTTCAGAAGGAGCTAGCAACCGTCCTAGGCGCGATGGATGACGGTGACGCGCAGGACGTCTTTCGGGCGATCACGCTTGCCAACCCCGGAGGGCTTGGCGAGGCGGAAAACGACGTCGCGGAACCGCCGAGAGTGCCACTCCTTGTCGCGATGGGCGAAGCCGCCGACCGCGATCTGATCGCCCGGCAATACGTGAGCGACTTTGCCGATATCTTCTCAGGCGGGCTTGCCGCCTATAATGCCGCAAGCCGCGGAGAAGAGGGCATGTGGCCAACCGTCTTTACCTATCTGCATTTCCTCTCGGAATTCCCCGACAGCCACGTGGCCCGCAAGCATGGCACCGCAACGGCTGAGAACGTCCGTCTGGAGGCGATTTCGGTCACGAACAAAGCAGGCCGAATCGCGGATGAAGCGGAACGACTGCGGCTGCTCTCCGATTTCGACCGAAGGTTGAAAGCCGCAGGCATCAACCCCGGCACCTCGGCGGACCTGACAGTCGCGACAGTTTTCGCCGAGAGGCTCAACTTCGTCTTGCATAATTCGCAGGTAAATGCTTGAATTTCTCCGGCGGAAGATTGGGCTTCTGCTGCTATCTGGCCAACCGACCCGAGTACAATGGGTGCTGTGAACAAGGATAGCTGTCCATCGAGCGTCGTGTCTCGAAGGTACGGCATCTTTGGACAAACCATTTTGGAACGGTACAGGGAGGTACATGGCCGTGGCAAAAATCAATAAAGTTCTGGTTGGCGAATCTCTTGTTGGCGACGGTAACGAAGTCGCCCACATCGACCTTCTCATCGGCCCGCGCGGAAGTGCGGTCGAGTCTGCATTCTGTAATGCCCTGACGAACAACAAGGACGGATTTACCTCCCTCCTTGCAGTTATTGCCCCCAATCTGCCTTGCAAGCCCAACACCGTGATGTTCAACAAGGTGACCATCAAAGGGGCCAAACAGGCCGTTCAGATGTTCGGTCCCGCCCAGTATGGCGTCGCCAAGGCGGTACAGGACAGCGTCGCGGACGGCACCATTCCTGCAGACGAAGCGGACGACGTCTTCATCTGCGTCGGCGTCTTCATCCACTGGGAAGCCTCCGACGACGCCAAGATCCAGGACTTCAACTACAGGGCGACCAAGGAAGCCATTCAGCGTGCCGTTGCCGGCAAGCCGACGGCGGCCGAAGCGACCGCACAACGCGATCAGGTCAAGCATCCGTTCGGTGCATAGACACGAGACAACCCCGCACAGAGCACGCCCTCTGTGAATTCGGATGGCCTGTTGCGCCGGTTGGCTAAGATCTTCGGATTCTGAAGCATGGAAAGAGGGAGAAATCCCTCTTTCCAGTCACTCAACGGTCCTGCGCGACGGTGTCCGTTCCTTCCATCATTCCGGCAATGGCCTCACGCGTCAGCGTCCCGTTGTGAATCGACGTGGCGACGAGCGCGGCCGAAATGCCCATGTCCTCAAGCCTCCGCAGGTCGGTAGCGTTGCGAACGCCGCCTGCGGCGATGACCTGCCGCGTGCCCGCGCGCAGTTTGATCTCCGCGAGACGGGCGAAGTCGGGGCCGGTCTCCGAACCGACACGAGCGAGGGTCATGACGATGACGCGGGAGGGCCAGAGGTCAGAGCGGGCCAGCACCTCCTCCGGTCCGGCAAACGCCTCACCTCGGAAGTCGAGAGAGAGAATGGCGCGGGGATAGGCTGAAAAGTGCGTGAGGAAATCCGCATCCAGAAGCGATTCCGATCCGATGACCGGCGCCACGCCAGGCAAGGCGTGTGCACGCGCAAGGCTTTCCGAACTCGGAAAACCGGCATCGAGCCAGAGTCCCGGCGCCGGTGTCAGGCGCCCAAGACGGAGGGCGGCGGAACAGTCGCCCGTGTGGCCTCCGATCGCGTCGAGATCCGCGACATAGAAGATGGGAAAGGGGTAGACACTGCGTAAGCCTTCTGCGACGTCTTCCAGGGCGGGCCGGATGCTCAACGGCGTCTCGATCGGGCGATACGACTGCCGTTCGCCGCGGCGGGCATGGACGACGAGAGCATCTTTGATGTCGAGAACCGGAATGATAAGCACGAGCAGAACCCCAAAGAAGGACGAACCACTCCATGGAAGACCGGAATTCCGCAGAAGGAAAGCGCTTTGTCGCCGGATGGGACATCGGCGGCGCTCATCTGAAGATGGCGCTCTGCGAGAATGGTGTCATCACGCATGCGGCCACGCTGAAGACATCGATGTGGCTCGGCATCGATGAGGTCCGGCGGGGCCTCGAGTCCTTGCGGGCGGAAGTGCCGGCGAGCGCCGCAAATGCCTTCACCATGACGGCCGAGCTTTCCGACGGATTTGCCGATCGGAGCGAAGGTGTAGAGGGCATTCTATCGTTGATCGAAGAAGAGTTCGGTACGGAGAACACGCGTACCTACGCCGGTCGCGCCGGCTTCACCGATACCGTGAGCGCACGCGGCCTTGCGCCCGACATCGCGTCCGCCAACTGGCACGCGACGGCCGCGCTCGCCGCAAGCGTGGTCGGAGAAGCCCTGTTCGTCGACATGGGTTCAACGACGACCGACATCCTCGCGCTGCGGGACGGCGTGGTTGCAAACACGGGCTATTCCGACGCGGGACGCCTGCTCTCCGGCGAACTGGTCTATACCGGCTTCACGCGATCGGCGCTGATCGGCATCGCCGAACGCGTGCCTGTCTGTGGCACAATGACGCCGCTGATGAATGAGTACTTCGCCAACACAGCCGACATCGCCCGAATTCTAGGCATGCTCGACGAGGCGGATGACCAGTATCCCTCAGCCGACCGGCGGGAAAAGACAGTGACCGGATCGATCGGCCGGCTGGCCCGGATGATCGGTCGGGACGGTCCGGACCTTTCGCCCGACGAATGGAGCGGCATTGCACTCTGGTTCAGCGAGCATCAATTACGGATGATGCACGACGGCGCTTTCCGCGTCGCGGCCGATCATCGGCTTGTCCGTGGAGCTCCTGTGGTCGGCGCCGGCATCGGCCGACCACAGATCAAGAGACTTGCCGCAAGGCTGGAACGGCCGTTTGTCGACTTCGGAACGTTGATCAACGCCCTCGAGCCCGTCCGCAACGCCGCCTGCAAGGCGGCGTCGGCCGCCGCTGTGGCTTTGCTCGCGGACGCGGAGATCAGTAAGCCTGCGGAAGCAGGCTAGCCTGCTGTCCGGTGCTGCTCGACCCGTTCCATGAGCCAGTTCCAGGCCTGCTGCTCGTCAGGGCCGGACGTCTTGTCGACGGCGATCTTCAGGTAGTCGATCTCCCGCTCGACCTTATCCTTTGGCAGCATGTGCAACCGGCTCACCAGAATGGCGAGTTCCAGCACGGCGGCCTTGGCTCTGTTGAGCCCGGTGAAAGGCGCATGCGTTGCCTCGCCGACGACCTTGCAGAAATGTCGCGGACGCACGCCGTCGTCGTCGACTGACACCACCTGCAGCAATGAATGGCTGAGCGCCGACTGCAACCGCGGCACCGGCCAGTCGGCGACGGGTACGAGCGGCCAGTCCTTCCGTCCGGTCAGGCAACCCGCGAAAACCAACATGTCATCCGTGTAGTTTGCCACGGCGGACGGCACCGCAGCGAGATTGTCGAGCGTTCGGGAGGGCCGAAAGGGCGCGATCACCCAGCCGTCGCCCTCGGCAATGATGCCGAGCGGCGCAATATGCGGCTTGCCGGCGGCATCGACAGTGGTCACGATCACTTCGCGAATGTAGCTCACTGGCCCCCCTTCTTGGCACGCAGCGTGTGGCCCGCTTCGACGAGCCGCGTCCGGTCATCTGTCTTCTCCGGGACGGCAACCCCCCAGGCGAGCGGCTCGTCCTGCACGTAACGTTTGCCGAGTCTCCAGGCGATCTCCGCCTTGGTGAGCTCCGCACCGAGATAGAAGGCGTGCGCACCGTCGGCCGCAACGTCGAGATCCGGGAAAAAGGCGAAAGCATCCTGTCCGGTCCGGTGACCCCGCGCATTGAAGACATGCACACCGTCGGGTGCCGTCATGATCCGGAAGTTGGCGTCGCGGACAGTGCTCGCCAGAGCCGCGATATCGTCGTGCGAATAGGGGAACGGCTTGCGGTCATGCACCTGCAGCAGTCCCGGATCGTAGCCCTTCGGCAGCGCACCGTCCTGCTTGGCAGCATACATGATCCGGCGCGCACGATCATGCTCTTCCACCGTCCGCCCGGTGTGCGGGCTGACATTGACGACCAGTACATTCCCAATCGAGAGCTCGGAACAGACGCCCAGGAGCACGGCCGTAACGCCGGAGGAATCGGCATCCGTGAGTTCGGTCAGGTTTCCCGTGCCCATCAGCACCGGGACGTCCGGCCAGCGCCGGCGCGCCTCGATAAAGCGGCCGAGCGAAGCTGCAAAACCGAAATGGATGGGATCGAGGACCGGATCGACGATGAAGTCGATGCCCGCCTCGCGCGCCATGTCGATGACACGCCCGAGAGAATCGAGATCACCGGGAACAGCAGGGATCAGAACCGGTGTGACCTTGTAACGGGTGGCAAGGTCAAGCGTGTGTTCGGTGAGGCTCAGGAGAAAGTCCGCCCCCGCCTCCGCCGCCACCTCCAGTTCGGCGAGATCGGCGGAATCGACGCTGACGGCCAGCCCCTCCGCCTTCAGGCGCCGAATGGCATCGCGCAAATGACCGAAAGGCGTATCCGGCAGACATCCAAGATCGATGACATCTGCCCCCGCTTCGGCCAGCGCGCGGGCACGCTCCAGCAGCAGGTCGATCGGTAGCGCCGACGCATCGACGATCTCGGCGAATATACGCAGGTCGTGGCGTGAGAGATCGACGGCCCTCCCCTTGCGTCCGAGGAAGGCCGGCAGATCCGCGATCTCATCGGGTCCCCGAACAAAGCGGACGCCGAATTCCGCCGTCAGTCGCTCGATATCTCCCCGGAAACGACCGGGAAGAATGACGCGACCCACCGCGGAAGGACATTTGAACCGCCGCTTGATGATCTCTTCCGTCATCAGGGCCGCGACTTTGACGCCGATATCGACAATGTCATAGGTGAAATCCCTGTTCTCCATCCCGGCGAGAACATTCTCGAGCCTGGTCTTTGCCAGATGTCCGGTCAAAAAGACGAGATGTTCAACCATCGCCGGCAAGCGCCTCCCTGCGATGTGCAATCGCGAGTCTGAGCTCGGCCAGCGACTCGACGACCTGTGTGCGCTCGAACGTCTTGAGCTTCGCAGTATTCTCGAGATCGACCCGCCGCGGATAGACCTTCACCAGTCCGCCCGGCGCCATGGTCTCCAGCTCCGGCGCGGTGTCGCAGGCAAAGACGATCGACGGTACACGGCATTTGCCGGCCTGCGCATAGACGTTCGTCGCCAAGGTGTCCGAAATACCGACGACGCATTTTGCGACAGTATTGGAGGTTGCCGGCGCAATGACGACGGTGTGATAGACGCCGTGATAGAAGCCGCCGACAGGAACCGAACTCGCCGTCTTGTCGTGCAGCACGCGCATCGTATCGGGAAAATCGAGCTTCAGCTTGTACATCCGCAGCACTTCGGCCGCGGCCTTCGACACGAAGACATCGCAGTGCGTGAGTGTATGGATGAGCTCGAAGCTTTCGACGAAGAAGTGTCCGGAGCCGGTCAGCACCCAGGCCCAGCGCGGCGTTTCAAGACGCGTCATGACCCGTGAACCTCCTCAAGCGCCTTGCGGACAACGAGACGACCCGGGATGTCCGACGCGGCAAGAACGTCCCGCGCACTCTCGAGACTCTCCGGTCCTGCTACGTAAAGCTCCGTTTCGCGGCTCAGCGCACGCGGCAGGTAATCATCGATCACTTGCCTTGCCACAAGCGTATCCAGCACCATCTCGTCGGGATCAATCGCTGCTTGCTTGATCAGGAGAAGCCTTTCCGCCCCAAGGCGAGCGGCCAGCCAGGCAGCCAGTGAGTCGGAAGTTACACGCCATGACCGCAGGATGTCGGGAGCTCCGCGCGTCATTGTCGACGGCAGCCAAACCGGCACGAGCCCGGCGTTCCAGGCCTGCTCCATGTCGCGGATCGTCATACTTGGTCGAAGCCGTTCGCTCCGCTCGGCGACGACAAGACCGAACTGGTCCATGGCAAGAATCGCCATGTCATGAGCAGCCTCGTCGGAATAGCCGAGCGGCTTCTGCATCGCGCGGACATGGTCTGCAAAGGGACCGCCTCCGGGCACCAGGACCAACGGCAAGGAAGCCTCCGCGAGGAGATCGATCCATTGCTGCATCTCGTTACTGCCGGCCGTGCTTCCTCCCAGCTTCACGACCAGCGGCTTCATGATGGCAGGCCCCCCTGCCCCTGCCGGGCGACCGCATGCCCGCCGGATCGCGCCCCGGCCCCGGCCGCACTCTGCCGGTCCTGCTTGCGCTCGATGATGACCCCGACCCCGCCCGGGCCGAGCTCCAGCTTTTCAGCCCGCACGACGACATTGGTCACGCGCGGATTTTCGAGCACGAACGCGGCGATCTGCTCGGCCAGCGTTTCGACCAGTTCGACATGGCCGCGCGCAACGAGCGAGCGGATGCCGTCCATGATGATGTCGTAGGAAACGACGTGCCGCATATCCTCGGGGTTCCGGGTGACCCGCAAGACGTCCGCCGTCACGTCGAAGCGCATCCGCTGTGTCTTGCCATGCTCGAAGCTGTAGGCACCGATTTCCACCGGAAGAACGAAATCCCGAACAAAGATCTTGTCGGTACCGAGGCCGAGTTCGGATGCATCCGGAAAGTACCCGCGCGCCGCCAGAAGCTTGTAGTCGACGCGCGATTGCGTGCCCGCCGGCTGTTCCTCGGGGATCAGCGCCCGCACCTTCAGCGCCGCGTCGCGATCGATCGCTGCGCCGCGATCCAGATTGCTGCACAGCGCGCCCCGAAAGCCGATGAAATCGGGATTATAGGCAAGAAGCCGCGGAACGTCCGGCGCCTCTAGCGACCCGGCCAGACCGGCTGTGAGCCCGCGGGCATGACAATCAGCGACGAAGATGCCGAGACGGTCGGTGCTCAGATGCTGCAGCAAGCGACCCTTCGTCTTGTCCGCAGTGTCGATCATCACACCGTGGAATCCGGCCTGTGCGAATACGTCGAGCACATTCTCGGGGTACACATGATCGGCGAAGAGAACCGCCACGAGCTTTTGGTGTGCCGCAATGCCGGAAACCGCCGCAGCACACTCCGCCAGACGCTCCGACGGAAAGAAGCCGATCTTGACGAAATCAACACCGGTCGTCGCCAACTCTTCGACCTTTGCGCGCACCACTTCCGCTTCCATCGGCAGGTCACCCGACGCGGCGCTGGTGGGCCGGCGACCATTCACGACGGCGACGATGTCGGCGATGTCTTTCGTATCCACGGCGCCGAGCGCACCGCGCGCGGGTTCCTTGAGATCGATGATATCGGCACCGATCTGCAGGGCGACTTCCGCTTCCTGCCGGTTCCGAACACTTGCCAGCATCTTGGTCATCAAAATTCTCCTCGCACGAAAGGGTTAGCGTCTCCGGGGCGACGAGAAAAGCGTAAATCGAGACTTGAGATTGCGGGTAGGTTGTATAAAAACAACTTGGGCACCTTTACTGCGTCAGCCGTCGTCACTCGTGTGACGGCGTGGGAAGTGGTTTTCCTGCGGAGAGCACGGTGCCTGAAACTCTCGCGTTTTTATTGGGCTTTTTTTTGCTGCTCGTCAATGCGGCGAACCTTCGTGCGCAGGATGCCGCCGCGTCGCCGGCGCCGACCGAAGTCAGCATCGGTTACCTGCGCGCCTACGAACCGCAACTGGCGCTGTCCATCCTCGACGTCCCCCCGCGTGACGAGGGCGTAGCCGGCGCGACGGTCGCGATCAACGACAACAACACGACGGGCAAGTTCCTCGGTCAATCCTTCAGTCTCGACGTCGTGGAGGTCAAATTCGAGGCGGACGTAGTCGCTACATTCAAGGAGATGCTGGCACGCGGCGACAAGTTCGTGCTGACCGACATCTCGGCTGCGCAATTGCTCTCGATCGCCGACCTCGCGCGCGAAAACGGCGTTCTGCTCTTCAACGTTGGCGCCACCGACGATGTGCTGCGCGAGGAAGAATGCCGCTCGAACGTCTTCCATACGGCGCCGACCCGAAGCATGCTGGCCGATGGTCTCGCGCAGTATCTCGTGTGGAAGCAGTGGCGCAAATGGGTGCTGCTCTACGGCTCGCACGAGCGCGACCAACTCTACGCCGACGCAATCCGGCGCGCTGCCACGCGCTTCGGCGCGACGATCGTCGAGGAGCGTCTCTACAAGGATACGGGCTCGGCCCGCCGCACGGATACGGGCGTCATCCAGGTGCAACGCCAGATGCCCGTCTTCACCCAGAACCTCCCGGAGCACGACGTCGTCATCGTTGCCGACGAAAGCGAAGTGTTCGGCAGCTACGTCCCGTACCGCACCTGGACACCACGTCCGGTCGCCGGCACCGCCGGGCTCATCCCTTCAAGCTGGCATCCCGCCAGTGAACAATGGGGTGGATCGCAGATCCAGAACCGCTTCTCCAAGGCAACTGGCAGGCGCATGCTGTCCAAGGACATGCAGGCATGGACCGCCGTGCGCATCCTCGGCGAAGCCGCGACCCGCACGCAGGGCAACGATCCGGAGAAGATCGAAGCCTTCATAAAGTCGGACGATTTCTCGATCGCGGCGTTCAAGGGGCAGAAGGTCACCTTCCGCACCTGGAACTGGCAGTTGCGCCAGCCGATCCTGTTGGGCGACGGCCGCGGAGTCGTCTCGACCTCCCCCCAGGAGGGTTTTCTTCATCAATTCTCGGAGCTCGACACGCTCGGCGTCGACCGGCCCGAAACCAAGTGCAAGCTGAAATAGGAAGAGTGGGAGAAGAGGAATGCAGCGACTTCTCAGGCAGCTTTGTTGCGCCGCCGTGGCGACGGTCATCGCCCAGCCCGCTTGGGCGAATGCGGTCTACGTGTCCAATGAAAAGGACAACACGGTGACCATCGTCGACTCCGGCACGATGGAACCGGTCAAGACGATCAATGTCGGGCAGCGCCCCCGCGGCATCACCGTCTCCCGCGACGGCAAGTTCCTCTATGTCTGCGCCAGCGACGACGACACCGTCGAGATCATCGACACGACGACGCACGAGATCGTCGGCAGCCTGCCATCGGGTCCGGACCCGGAGCTTTTCGTCCTCTCGCCTGACGGCAAGACGCTCTACGTCGCCAACGAAGACGACAACCTCGTCACCGTGATCGATGTCGAGCAGAAGACCGTGCTTGCCGAAATCCCGGTCGGCGTGGAGCCCGAGGGGATGGGCATAAGTCCCGACGGAAAAATCATGGTGAACACGTCCGAGACGACCAACATGGCCCACTTCATCGACACGGCGACCCACGAGATTGTTTCCAACGTGCTGGTCGACGCACGCCCGCGTTTCGCGGAATTCAAGCCTGACGGCTCGGAGGTCTGGGTCAGTGCGGAGATCGGCGGAACGGTTTCGGTGATCGACAATGCTAGCCGTGAGGTCAAACACAAGATCAGCTTCGAGATCCAGGGGCTGCGGTCCGAAGCCATTCAGCCCGTCGGCGTTCGCATCACCGCCGATGGCAAGAAGGCTTATGTCGCCCTCGGCCCCGCCAACCGTGTCGCGGTCGTCAATGCAGAGACCTACGAGGTGGAGAAATACGTCCTGGTCGGCCAGCGCGTCTGGCAGCTCGCGTTCACACCGGACGGCAAACACATCATCAGCACGAACGGACTTTCGAACGACATCACCTTCATCGACACGCAATCCGACGAGCCGGTCAAATCGGTGACGGTCGGCGCCCTGCCATGGGGCGTGACGGTGGCACCAAACTGATCTGCATCGAGAAAAACGGGAGGAAACGAATGTCCAAACTCAAGCTCGTCGCCTGTGCAGCCATCATAAGCCTGCTTTCAATCCAGCCTTACGCAGCCGCCCAGGAGGAGGATGACAACGACCAGCCGAAGGTTACACGCGCCAGCAAGAATCTGCCGGAACTGATCCTCGGCTCGAAGGAGGATGTCTACGCCGTCAACCAGAAAGACTTCGAACTCGTCGCTGGCCAGGGTTATCGCTGGAAGATCACGTCGGCGGCGGGCCTCGAATACAAGTTCGCGACCGACCTCTTCCGGAACGTCTGGATGAACCAGATCGTCATCGATGATCTGGAAGTGCACATGAACGGTGCTCCCGCCTGGCTGGAATTCGACGCCGAGGGAACGATCAACGTTCAGTTCACGACCGTCAGGCCGGGAGAATACACCTGGTCCGTGCCTGATCTCGCCGACAAGGGCATGAAGGGCAAGATCATCATCAAGTGACTGCCCACTTTCCGTGCAACACAGGAGCGGGTGGCTGCGTACGGCCACCCGCGGGAAGGGGAACCTCCAATGATCAAAGCCGGATTGCCCGAAGACGTGAATACGAAGCCGAAGCAGGATGCGGCACTACCTCCGCTGGAACTGAGTTCGGTCAGCTACAGCTACGGAACCCGCAAGGTCCTCGACGACGTCTCATTTTCGATCGAGGCCGGCAGGTTTGCGGTGCTGCTCGGTCTAAACGGCGCGGGCAAAACCACACTTTTTTCGCTGATCAGCCACCTGTTTTCGCCACAGACCGGCACGATCCGCATCTTCGGTCACGACATACGTCGCAAGGCCGGAGGTGCCCTTTGCCGCCTCGGCATCGTCTTCCAGGCACGCACTCTCGATCTCGATCTCACCGTCCAGCAGAACCTCGCCTATCACGCCTCTCTCCACGGGATCGGCTCGGGCGCGGCGCGGGATCGTATCCGGGAACTGCTTGCCTCGATCGACATGGGCGACCGGCTGCATGACAAGGCGCGCAGCCTCTCCGGAGGGCAGATGCGGCGGGTGGAAATCGTCCGTGCACTGCTCCATCGTCCGTCGTTGCTGCTGCTGGACGAGGCGACCGTCGGGCTCGACATCAAGTCAAGGGCGGCGATCCTCGCCGATATCCGACACCTCGTAGCGCAGGAAGGTACCAGTGTTCTCTGGGCCACCCACCTGATCGATGAAGTCAACCAGGCGGACCAGGTCGTGGTTCTGAACACCGGGAAGGTCGTCGCTGAAGGCGCCGTGGCCGATGTGATCCGACAGACGGGATCGACGACGCTGCATCAGGCATTCTCCAGGCTCACCGGCATCGTCGACATTCGCGGAGGAGGCGCGCGTCCATGACCGATATCGCAAGACATGATGGATCAATGTCGCATTGGGCGCCTCGCGAGCGGTTCGGGCCCCTGGAATATCTCGTCTGCCTGAAGGGTATTCTGAAACGCGAGGGCCTGCGCTACCTGAACCAGCGGGAACGCTTCATCTCTTCGCTCGTGCGGCCACTGCTCTGGCTGTTCATCTTCGCGGCGGGGTTCCGTCAGGTTCTCGGCGTCTCGATCATCCCACCTTACCAGACTTATGTGCTGTACGAAGTCTACATCACACCCGGCCTCTGCGGGATGATCCTCCTCTTCAGCGGCATGCAGTCTTCCCTTTCGATGGTCTACGACCGAGAGATGGGCAACATGCGGATCCTTCTCGTCAGCCCCTTCCCGCGTTGGTTCCTGCTGGTTTCGAAGCTTCTTGCCGGCGTCGCAGTGTCGATCGTGCAGGTCTATGTCTTCCTGGCGATCGCCTGGTTCTGGGATGTGAAGGCGCCTGTAGTAGGCTACTTTCTGGTGCTGCCGGCACTGTTCCTTTCAGGCCTGATGCTGGGTGCTCTCGGCATGCTCCTGTCATCCCTAATCCGGCAGCTCGAAAACTTCGCCGGGATCATGAATTTCGTGATCTTCCCGATGTATTTCGCATCCTCCGCGCTCTATCCGCTGTGGCGCGTGCAGGAAGCCTCCCCCCTGCTCTATCGGATCTGCCTGCTGAACCCGTTTACCTACGCCGTCGAACTGGTCCGTTTCGCTTTCTATGGTCAGATCGAATGGGCTTCCCTTCTGGTGGTTGCAGCCGTCACATTTCTGTTCCTGGCGGGCGCCATTCTCGCCTACAATCCGAGCCTGGGCCTGACGACCCGCAAGCAAGACACGGGAGGAAACACATGAGAACCTCGATCATTGCCGTGGTCGCTGCCGGGATCAGCATATTGCCGGGGCTGGCGGCGGCCGCCGGCAACACCGATCCGGACTGGCCCTGTGTCCAGCGCAAGGTGCCGGAACTCTCGGTCGCCCAGGTGTGGACAGGCGACGCGCTTCCCGAAGCGGCCAAGGACTGGAACAAGGACGCGGCCGTCGCGCAACTCGTCGACGAACTCGCAGCGCGACGTACTCCGATGGATGCGGCACAAAAGCAACTCGAGGCATTCGTGGCGACGCTGCCCGCCGACCAGGCCGACGAGAAGCTTGGGCAGGTCTTTCAGGGCCTGTTCGACAAGCTCAACCGGGAACGGGAACAGGTCATCTCCGGCATTGCCCGCTATGCCGGCAAACAGCGGCAACTGGCGGCCGATCTCCGCAAGAAGGCATCGGATGTCGACAAGCTCAGGCGCGATGCGAATGCCAATCCCACCGAACTGGAAAAGCAGAGTGACCAGCTGAAATGGGAAACGCGCGTTTTCGAGGAGCGCGTGCAGTCACTAAGCTACGTCTGCGAGGTGCCGACAATCATCGAGCAGAGGCTTTATGGCCTGTCAAAATTCATCGGCCAGCTCATCCCGAAGAGCTGACGGTGCGACACGCCCGATCCGTCTGTACTGGAGGCCAGCCGGCCCGACGACCTGCTCTTCTGCCAGTTCCGCCATGCGATGATGGAATGGCGACTTGATGCAGGCAGGATCGGTGGCGGCTGCGTCTCCGGCAATCGCCAGAGCCTGACAGCGACAGCCGCCCCAGTCGATTTCCTGACGATCGCAACTGCGGCACGGCTCGGGCATCCAGGCGGTGCCACGGAAGGCGTTGAACGCATCGGACCGATACCAGATATCCGTAAGAGTGTGCTGACCGAACCTTTCGAACGTCAGAGAGGGGATGGTCGCCGCAGCATGGCACGGCAGCACCATCCCGTCGGGGGTGACGACAAGGGCATCCCGCGCCCAGCCACCCATGCACGGCTTCGGATAGACGGCAAAATAATCCGGGGTCACGAAGTCGATCGCCATCACCCCGTGCAGCCGCTCCTGTGCCGCCTCGACGATCTCGACCTGCCGTTCGACATCGGCCCTGTCGGGCATCAGGGAGTTGCGGTTGAGAAGCGCCCAACCTGCATACTGGACGTTAGCGATTTCGAGCCGCTCCGCCCCGAGCGACAGGGCGAGTTCGATGAAGGCAGGCACTTCGTGCATGTTGTGCCGATGAATGGGCGCATTGATCGTAAGTGGGAGGCCGGCGGAACGCACCTGGCGAGCGGTCTCGAGCTTCTTTTCCTGCGCGCCCTTGTGATTGCCGATCAGCTCGGTTGTCGCAGCGTTGACGCCCTGGAAACTCAGCTGAACGTGGTCGAGGCCGGCATCCGCCATGGCCTGCATGCGCCCTTCGGGTATGCCGACCCCGGCGGTGATGAGGTTGGAATAGACCCCGCGGCGGGCGAGACAGGCGATCAATTCTTCAAGATCCGGCCGAAGCGTCGGCTCGCCACCGGAGAGGTGAACCTGCAGGACGCCGAGATCAGCGGCCTCTTCGAAGAGAGACAACCAGCTTTCCGTCGACAGTTCCCGGTCGGCCTTCAGAAGCTCCAGCGGGTTCGAACAATAGACGCATTGCAGCGGGCACCGATACGTGAGTTCGGCGAGCATGCCAAGCGGTGGAAGAATCTCGCTCATAACGCCACCACCAGCCTGTCCGCCCACTCCTGGAGAAAGTCTTCGACATCCTCGGCGATGTCCTCGGCCGGGGTTTCGTACTGCTCAGCCAACCGGTCTACGACTTCACCGACAGATCGCTGTCCGTCGCACAGCCGCAGAATCTCGAGACTGATCTCGTTCGGCCAATAGACCCGCTCCGGTGCCAGCAGAGCCCAGGCGTCCCGGACTGGGTCGAACTGCAGCCGGCAGTACCGCTTCAGCATCGGTCTGGACGACGTCGAAAGAACGACACGTTCCCTGACGAGGGTCATCATGCCGCCCCCGGATCGAAGGCGCCGGGCGGGATGTGCCCGTTCTCGCCATAGGCGTGTTCGAGCGCGTCCAGCATCGACCAGAGAATATCGCATTTGAAAACGAGCGCGTCGATGGCCGCCTGCTGCTTCCGGGGACTGTCGGCGTGCTTCAGCACATAAGCCAGCGCGAACTCCGCATCTCTCGACGCCTGCACGGGGCGCGGCTTGAAGTAGGCGAGGATATCCTCGGTTACATAGTCGTATTGGGCGAGCATGGCCGGTACGCGTTCGCCGATGATGACCGGTGAAAAGAGCTCGGTCAGCGAGGAGGCGACCGCTTCCAGAAGACTGCGTTCGGTACAGAACGAAAGATAGGCTCCGACCGCGAAACGGGTCGCCGGAAGCGCCAGACGCTCGCTCTTGACCATGTCTTCGTCGAGGCCGAGGCCTGTCGCCAGCTTCACCCAGCGCGCAATGCCGCCGTCCCAGCCGTTGGTTCCGTCATGATCTTCGATACGTTTGCGCCATTCGGCACGGAAGGCAGGATCTTCCGCCCGTGCCAGGATCATTGCGTCCTTCCGCGGAATGACCGCCTGATAGCAATAGCGGTTGAGGGCCCAGGCCTGGAGCTGCGCCTTACTCAGCGCGCCGGATACCATCTTGTGGTGCAGCGGATGGCGATTGTGATAGCGCGCCGCCCCCACCTCTCGCAGGAGCGCTTCGAGCGCGGCCGGTGTCAGTCCATTTTTCGCAGCACTGGAAAATCTGGTCATAGTCTGATCTCCATTCCATCATGACCGATCTCCCAGCCGTTCGCACGGACACCGTGGTGTTCGGGCGAACCCTCATCGAGGATCGGATTGGTGTTGTTGATGTGCACATAGATGCGTCTTGCGACCGGCACGTCGGCGAGAAGCGCCATCGAGCCCTGTGGCCCTGATATCTGCAGATGTCCCATGCGTTTGCCGGTCTTGGAGCCCACCCCGGCGGTGGGCATCTCGTCGTCGGTGAAAACGGTGCCGTCGAAGAACAGGCAGGCAGCACCGGACAGGCGAGCCTTGAGATTCCTGTCGACCGCAGCGCAGCCGGGAATGTAAAATGCCGAAGACGCGACCTCCGGCTCGAAGATCCGCAAGCCCACGGTATCACCCTCTTCGGTACCGAAGCCGTCGGCGGCGCGATCGGCATCCTCGAGGAAAAGCGCAATCTTGCCGGGAACAGAAAACGTCTCGACCAGGATGTCGGTCGGTTGTCCGTCGCTGTCGGCGATCGGTATCACGCCCGCAAGGGGCAGAAGGCGCCGTTCGACGTAATTCGGATCGAGCACATTGAAGATCGCATTTTGCTCGAGGACCTTGAGGACCCGATCGGTCGCGTAGATCACGAAGCGTTCGCGCTCCCTGAGGCTCAGCAGTCCGGCGATATGGTCGACGTCCGCATTCGTCAGCACGACAGCGCGAATAGGCGTCCCGCGAAGCTTGCCCTCTCGCGGCGGCTGCAGTTCCGGCGTGGCGTCGATCTGCGAGCGAATGTCCGGCGAAGCGTTGAACAGCACCCAGTCCCGGCCGTTCGCGCATGCTGCAAGGCTCGATTGGGTCCGCGGGCGAAATCCCTCTTCACCGCTGCGGGCCGCCCTGCTCAGCCGATAATTGCAGTTCCACTGCGGAAACCCTCCGCCTGCAGCGGATCCCAGGACTTTCAACAGCATCCGACCGATCGTCCTCCAGCAATGCATCGAAGGAGCCGCCCCGCCCGACACGGGCGGGGCGACCGAGTGTCTTATTTCTTCAACTGTGCCGGGAAATACCGCGACATTTCCATGCCCGCGGCGACAGTGCACATGGTCGGTTTCGTCCAGGTTTTCTTCATCAACTCCTCCTTCTCTTTAAGACCGAAAATGGTCTTGCTGGGCATCATACGCCTCATCGGCGTAAGATCTCGGGTTGCAGGGGCACCGCCTTTTCGACCGGCTGCCCGGCGGCGATCCATCCGTCCGTTCCATGCGGGTACCAGAGAACCTGCCGGTACCCCCATTCAACTGCGCGCCTTGCGGCGTTCCAGGACATCCAGCACTTTTCCTGGCAATAGAAGAGCAGTACCTTCTGACGATTGCGGCCGGCGAGCCTTTCCAGGTTGGTGCGGAAAAACGCTTCCATCTCCTCGTTGAGCACGCCGTAGCCGACATTTGCGAGCCACACACTGCCGGGAATGTCCTCTCTTACCTTGTCCTTCCAGACCGTCCCCGCCGGAAGCTCCGGCGGCTTCGGCGTATGGGGCAGAACGTCGATGAAGACTGCCACATGCTCTTTCCAGAGCGTCACGACTTCCGGCGTGTCGACGACCCGGGCGCCGTTCAGAGTGTCTGGCACTTCGGCACGGTAGTTCTCCGTCCTGTACCCCGACGGCTCCGGGACCGGCCCTGCGACGGCATCCATCGCCGGTAGGAGGACAGTCGCTGCGGCTAGTGCAAGTTCGCGCATTCGCATGGCCGTCGCGTGCTCCTCCCCGTGTCCGCCTACTCGGTAATCGGCCGACTGTTCTCGTCCACCAGCGGAACGTTGTAGTCCAGCAGTATCCGGTTGATCTCCTTCTGATTTTCTCGAATGACCTTGTTCAAGGTCCGCTTCCACTCCTGGTCCGAAGGCCGAACGCCCATGGTGATGCGATAGGACATGTGATCCGGCTTTTCCTTCAGAAGAGGCACGACGACGAGGTCGCTGCCGACCTGCTTCGCGTAGTAGCCTGCCATCGGCCCCCAGAGGATCGCCACCTCGATCTTGCCGGCCTCCATCTCCTTGAGCATCACCTCGGCCATGGAGGGAGCAAAACGCGTATCGACCATCAACGGATAGGGTTTGACGGTCCGCATAAGGCCTAAGCGCGCAAGCGTCGCCGCGGGCGGCGTGCCGGCAACAATCCCGATCTTCTTGCCTGCAAGCCGCGGATCGGACAGCGTGTCGATACCATCCAGGCCATCGCCCTTCCGATGCACGATCACATAGGTCGACTTATAGTAAGCATTGGTGTTCTGCACGAGCTCATCGCCTTGCGCATATCCTATGACGACATCACAGAGATTGGCGCGCAGCGTGTTGCGCACGAAGCCCGTCGCCATCGGATACCAGGTATAGGCGACGGATTTCCGACCGGTCTTTGCCGCGACGAGTTCCGCCAGCTTGTTTTCAAAGCCGCCGCCGCTTTCATCGCTGAACGGCATGTCTGACGGATCGGCGCAGACACGCAGTATGTCGGGATCGACCAGTTCTCCCGCCGCGCCGAGCCCAGCGCCCTGGGAGAAGCCCGAAACCGGCAACGCCAGAATTGCCATTGCCGCGACAACGCTCGAACGAAAGATGCCTCTTGCCATGTCATCCACCCATGCAGGACGTTTCGTGGTCCTTTGCGGCCTGCGGCTTCTCCTCTTTCTTGGCGGGACGACCTCTCGGCAGATCGCCGACGGCCCTTGCCCGAAGGTAGACGTAGATGTCGTCGAGATAGCAGTAGACGTTCTTATTGTTGCCAAAGGATGGCATCACGCTCTCCTTGCCTGCAGCCAGGTTCTTTCTCCCCTCGGCGACGATCTGGAGGAACTCTCCGTAAGTCAGAACTTTCAGGGAATCGGCAAGAACGGGCGCGAATGACGAACCGGCACCGTCCGCGCCGTGGCAGACAAAGCACTCCGAATTGAACCGCCGGTAGCCGCTGTAGGTGTACCAGTCGACGGTACCGTCTTCGGCGATCTTGAAGGTCGGCGACCCTTCAGCGTCGAAATACTTCCCATCCTCGTTGGTGACGGCCGCCGCGGCGGCCTTGTCGTCGGCGAAGGCCGAAGGCACGCCCGCCGGAAGCAGCAACGCGAGCACAAGCGGAACATACTTGAAGGTAGAAGGCATAGGCACCTCGTGTTCGGCTCCGGCGGCAAGCCAGCGCCGCCACCCGAAGACCTGGAAAAGTCGTGAAGTCGAGAGACGATGAACCCGGTCCGCGGTCGGGCGACCGGGTTCATCCTGCTCAGGAGGTCATTCGAAGTTATGTCTCGCGTCCTCGGCTTACTTGCCGGGCAGCGCGAACACCGTCAGCTGGCCACCAAGGGTCGTGTAATCGGAAAGGCCGGCATAGCCGCCGACGGCACCGAGGCCGTCCGTTCCCTTCGTCAGACCCGCAGCAAGACCGATGCCGGCCCAGCCGCCCACGCCGGACAGTACAGCTATGTACTGCTTGCCGCCATGTTCGTAGGTGGTGACGTTACCGATGATGCCCGAGGGTGTCTTGAACTTGTAGAGTTCGTTACCCTGCAGGTCGACCGCCTTGATATAGCCTTCGAGTGTGCCATAGAACACGACATCACCAGCGGTGGCGAGTGCTCCCGACCAGACCGAGAACTGTTCCGGCTTTGACCAGACGATCTCGCCCTTTCCGGCATCCCAGGCGATGAAGTTACCCATGCCGCCATGACTGTTCGGCGCCGGATACATGGAAAGCGTCGCCCCGATATAGGGCTGGCCTGCCGTGTAACTGACCCGGTACGGTTCGTAGTCCATGCAGACATGGTTGGTCGGGATGTAGAACAGCTTGGTCTTCGGCGAATAGGCCGCCGGCTGCTGGTCTTTCGTACCGAGAGCCGCCGGGCAAACGCCGGTGGTGTTCACGTCCTCACCGTTCTTGTGGGTGGAATATTTGTCCACCACGATCGGCCGGCCGTAGTCGGGGCTGTTCTTGTCCATGACCACTTCCGTGGCCCAGTTGACCGCCGGATCGTACTTCTTGGCCACCAACAGTTCGCCGGTCGCGCGGTCAAGCGTGTAGGCGAAACCGTTGCGGTCCGGATGGAACAGGATATCCCGTGGCTTGCCGTCGATCTCGACGCCGTCGGCCAGGATCATTTCGTTGACACCGTCATAGTCCCACTCGTCATGGGGCGTCATCTGGTAGAGCCACTTGGCGACACCGGTGTCGGCATCACGCGCCATGATGGTCATCGACCAGCGGTTGTCACCCGGACGTTGACTCGGGTTCCACGTCGAAGGATTGCCCGTCCCGTAGAAGATCAGGTTGAGCTTGGGATCATAGGAGTACCAGCCCCAGGTGGTTCCGCCACCGATCTTCCACTGATCGCCTTCCCACGTTTTCGTGCTCGAGCTGGCACCGACCGGCTTTCCAAGATGGGTGGTCTTTTCCGGGTCGATGAGCATTTCCTCGTCGGAACCCATCGAATAGGCCCGCCAGGCGAGAGAGCCGTCCTTGATGTTGTAGGCCGTCAGGTGACCGCGAACGCCGAACTCGCCGCCGGAAATGCCGACGACGACCTTGTCCTTGACCACCATCGGGGCAGACGTGCCGGATTCCCCGGTGCTGCCGTCGGCGGTCGAGCCGTTCTTGACCGACCAGACGGGCTCGCCCGTCTTTGCGTCGAGCGCCACGAGCGTGGTGTCTGCCTGATAGAGGAAGATCTTCCCATCAGCATAGGCGACGCCACGGTTCACCGTGTCGCAGCACATGATCGGAATGACGTTCGAGTCCTGTTTAGGAGTATACTTCCAGAGAATCTTGCCGTCGTTGTTCAGGTCGAGAGCAAAGACCGTATTCGGAAACGGCGTATGAACGTACATCACGTCGCCGATGATGAGCGGACCTCCTTCATGTCCGCGAAGAACGCCGGTCGAGAAGCTCCAGGCGACCTGGAGATCCTTCACGTTGTCCTTGTTGATCTGGTCGAGTTGCGAGTATCGCGTATTGGCATAATCCCCGGTCTGGATCACCCAGTTTTTCGAATCGGACATCATGCCTTGAAGATCGTCATTCGCCGCGGCTCCTCCAGCCAGGGCAAACGACAGAGCAGTGGTGGCCAGAGCCACGTTCATTACAGTTCTTGCAGGTTTCCGTGCACGCATATCGAGTCCTCCCTAAGTCCAAAACGGACGAGCTCGGCGGTATCCGCCTCGGAAGGCCTCACCGCGCCATCAGCTCACGTAAATGGGAAGTATTTCCGGCAGCGTGTCACGACCGAAGCCAAGGCGAGCGGAGGGCACCGTTACCGCCCACCCCGCTTTGGCCTGCGAAGACTGTCACCACTCCCTTGACGGCAACGTCCTTGAAGCCGGAAACAAGGAGACGATAGGTTATCGAAATCAAATGCGCAAGCGGTTTGTGAATTAATGTCTACTGCAGTGCAATATATCTATTCCGCGATGCAGTATACCATGGATTTTAACTGGTTTATTCGCGAAAGGAACGAGGGTGGCTGTAAGCTTGCCCGACAAATGCTTTTAGCGTTTGCCATCCATCGAATTCTACTGCTATTCTTTTTTACACTTTACTGCTCTGCAGCATGAGGACACCCCATGAACGCGCCAGATGTCATTCGAGCTTCGATTTTCGCAATTGTCGTCGCGACCGGCTCGACCGCGGCAGCAATGGGGGCCGCCGGGTATCCGACGCCAACAGTCGCCGAATATGTCTACGGTTGCATGAAGGCAAACGGCGAGAACCGCGAGATGCTTGATCGCTGCTCCTGCTCCATCGACGTCATCGCCTCCATCATTCCCTACGAACACTATGTGACAGCAGAGACGTTCAAGGGCATGGGCCTCGTCGCCGGTGAAAAGGGTACGCTCTTCCGCGAGACGGCGCCCGCCAAGGCCGCTATGACCGAACTGAAGCGGGCGCAGGCAGAGGCCGACATCCGCTGTTTCTAGCCTCCGGAATGTTCAGGCGGGATCAAGCGGCCAGTGCCCCTTGAACACTTGGCCCTCCGTGTCGGTCGCCTCGACTTTGATCTCCTCGCCCGGCTTCGCCGCAAACTGGAAGCGGAAGTTCGGATCTTCAGAGATCGAAATGCCGCCCTCCATCTTCAGGATCAGTCTGTCCCCTTGCGAAATCGTCAGGTCGTGAACGAAATGCGCGGGGATGTAATACCGGGTGATCTGATCCATCTGCAGGCCTGAATTGTTCGGGTGGCGGATCATCAGCTGTACATCCGCCGCCTTCGAGAAGTCGGCGCCGCCCGATTGGGGCGGGAATATCCGGAGCTTCATCTTGCCGAGCGAGGCCATCGCCTCGTCCTGGTTCTTGCTCGCCGGAGCGCCACAGCCGCCAGAAGCCTTGACGAAAGCTTGCGTCATGTAAAGCTTACCGTCTTCCGTTTCCGCTATCGCCCGCACGTAAGAGTATGAGTCGACGCGGATGCGGGTCGCAAGGTGCGTGATGCCAGCATCCTTGCCGAAGGTGAAGGTGGCGGCGACGGGAGACGGATTCTCGTCGATCACGAGAGTCACCGCCTTGATCGCTGCGCTCCCGGTTCGGCCCGAGAAATGCAGGTCGATCGGCACGATGGCCGCGTCCTCGGCCCGTGCCGGCGCGTCGATCGTGACGATGCCGTCGGCCGCCTCTATCGCCCGGTCTCCGAAGATGTCCGCCTTGAGAGTGTCCCATGTCGCGGTCGAGACGGGCGATTGTGCCCGCGCCGGCACATTGCCGGCTACACAGAGCGATAGGACGAAGAACACCGTGGCGACCTGGCGTCGCGTCAGCAAGTCAGAACCATGTTCAGTCATGTCTGCCTCCACCACAAAAACTGGCGGTGCCCGGCAACGCCGATAATACCACCAGCGCCCACCTGGTGGCAAATCACCGTTCTGCAAACGGCTCGGCGGCCCGCGCAGCCGCGACTGCTACTCCCATTCCAGCTCCGCAAAGGCGGCCGTGGCATTACGAAGGTGATGCTCGTCGAATAGCCTCCACCGACCGCGCTCTTCCGGGGCAATCCCGTCGACCGCCTCGGCCATCGGTACGCCGCCGGCAATGGCTTTACGGACGTCCCTGACGACCGCCTCGAAATAGCGTCGCTCGTCCTGTAGTGCGTCCGGCCATTTTGCCGCCACCGGCCCGTGTCCCGGTACAGCTTGGTCTGCACCGATCGCGGCAAGGGGCTGAAGCTGCTCGATCCAGCCACGGATGGAGCCGTCAAGCGTCGGCAGATGTTCCATGAAGCAGAGATCGCCGGCAAAGAGTGTCCGCGTCGCCCCGTCAAAGACGGTGAGGTCGTTGTCCGTGTGCGCCGGCTTCCAGGCCTTGAGGACCAGGGATCTGCCACCGAGCTCAAGTTCTCGCTCGGTCTCCACCAGCACGTCTGGCGGCACGATACGGATGTCCCGCATGAGATCACGCCCCATCGCCTCCCGGTAGCTCGACAAATAGAACGCCCCCCGGTTGGCGAGCGCCCTCGGCAAATTCCGATGGCCGACGATCTGAGTCCCGATGTCCGCAAACGCCGTGTTTCCGAAAATATGGTCGGGATGCATATGAGTGTTGACCAGATAGCGGATCGGTCGGTCGGTGACGGCGCGCACCGCCGCGATCAGCGCACGCCCCTCGACGACGCTTCCACCACTGTCGACCACCGCGACGGCATCATTTCCGACGACAAACCCGACATTGCAGATCTCCCC
The DNA here is from genome assembly GCF_048159625.1 of Ciceribacter azotifigens. NCBI lineage: Bacteria > Pseudomonadati > Pseudomonadota > Alphaproteobacteria > Hyphomicrobiales > Rhizobiaceae > Ciceribacter > Ciceribacter azotifigens. Next base: position 96,568 of record NZ_JBLQTA010000012.1, read on the forward strand.
CTGATTGGAGGCGTCCATCAATTCGTGCTTGCCGCCGAAGACGTAAATGCCTTCCGCGACCTCACGCATCGGCAGGACCGTTCCGGCCGCATCAAGTCGCGCGGCGGGCAGAAACGGCGACAGACCGAGAAAGAGCCCCGTCCTGAGGACCCTTCGCCGGTTGGGCAGTTTCGCCATTGGTCCGCTCCTCACCTATAATCGGGGAACTTCTCCCGAAACGAACGCAACAGGTCACTTCTGACCTGTTCACCGCGCATCTCCCTCGGAATACGGACCAGGAACACCCCGGCGACCCGCGAGGGACGAGACGAGAGAACAATGATCCGATCTGCGAGCAGGATCGCTTCCTGCAAGTTATGGGTTACCATCAGCGTCGTCATCGGCCGCTCCGACCACGCCGCCGCCAGCATGTAACGCAGCTGGTTCGCGGTAGCCTCGTCGAGGGAGACAAAGGGTTCGTCCAACACCAGCAGATCCGGCTCGATCGCCAGTGCCCGCGCGATCGCCGCCCGCCGGGCAAGGCCGAGGGAAAGCTCGCCCGGAAAGAACGACCGCATCGTCGAAAGGCCGAGCAGGGAGAACAACTGATCGAGATTCTTGTCGCGCAGCGCCTTGGGCAGTGCGAGCCGCACGTTCGTCTCGACCGTCCGCCAGGGGAGTAGCAGGGGTTCCTGGAACACGACACCCACGCGCGGATCCCCGGCGCGAGGCAAGCGAATGCTGCCCTCAAAGTCGCGGTCGAGGCCCAGCAGCACCCTGAGTGTGGTGGTCTTTCCGCAGCCGGAGGGGCCGATCACGCAGGCGAATTCGTTCTCCTCCACCTCGATGTGCAGGTCGCGCAGCACCTCCAGCGTCTCACCGGAGGCGGCACGGAATGTCTTTCGCTGTATGTCGATCTCAAGCCGTGCGCCGGCGCCAACGGATGGATGCATGTTCAATGGGCTGTACCACCACCAATTCGATGAAGAGCATGACGGCGACGAAGGCCAGCGTGTAAGCGAGAATCGTCGCGACGTCGAAAAGCTGGAAATAGAGGTTGATCTGGAAGCCGACCCCATCCGAGCGTCCCAGCAGTTCGACGACGAGGACGATCTTCCAGATCAGCGAGATGCCCGAACGCCCGGCGGCGGCGAGATAGGGCTGCAACTGCGGAAGCAGGACGTGTCGAAACCGGTCGAATGCACTGAAGCGGTATACTTGCGCCATCTCCGAATAGCGCAGGTCGAGCGCGCGCGTTCCCTCGCGCATGGTGACGATAACATTCGGAATCTTGTTGACCGCAACGGCGCCGATCGCAGCCGCCTCGGTGAGGCCGAACCAGATATAGGCAAGGACGATGATGACCAGCGCCGGAATATTGAGGAAGAGGATCACCCAGGGCTGGAGGAACTCGTCGACCCGTCGGTGGCCGCCGAGATAGATGCCGATCGCCGATCCGATCACCATCGCGAGTGAAAAGGAAGCCACGACCCGCCAGAGCGTGATGCCGAGATGGTGAGGCAGTTCACCGGTTTCCATCTCGCGCAGAAACGCCGCCATGACGTCGGCCGGAAGCGGCAGCGACCGGCTCGGCCAGATCGTTGCAGTCAGATGCCAGACGAGGACAAGGCTCGCGAAGGAGATCACGACCGTCATCATCGGGGCGCCGAAGCCGCGGCGCCGGCCTGCCGTGCGCCCCGACGAGGAAGCTGTCGCCCCGTCCGGCACCATCGTCATTTCGCTCTCCAGTACGTGCCGGGCATCAGTGTCTTCGACGAGCCGACGAGCTTCTCTCCGCCGAGGTCCGCAAGGACCGCATAGAGCGCAGCGGCGTCCTTCTCCTCATCTTCGATCGCCCGGTTCGGGATGCCTTCGCGATAGCGATCGCGCAGCACCGTGAGTGCCTGGCCCTCCGCCTTTATGACAGGAGCAAGCCGCACCCATTCTTCATCCGAGCTGCCGAGCAGCACCTTGGCTTCCGTGCTTGCCGCCATGAAACCGGCGACCGCGTCCGGGTGGTCGTTCGCCCAGCCTTCATGGAAAATATAGCCGAGGGCGGATACCGGCCCGGACGCTCCGAGCGCCTCGGCAGCATCGTTCGCACTCACCAGCCGCCGGAAACCGGCAGCTTCCAGTCGGGCACAGTAGTGCCAGAAATTCAGCACGGCATCGAGTTCACCTTGCTGCGCCTTTTCCGCAAGCAGCGGGGGCGCGCCGTATGCGATGTCGTTGTCGGCGGCGAGATCACCGGTCTTCTCTTTCCGGGCAAGTCCCTGCAGGAGCAGCCAGCTCTTGTCGATGGGGCCTCCGGCGACACCGATCTTCTTCCCCTTGAGATCCGCAAGCGTCTTGATCGGCGACGCGGCCGGAACCATCAGGGCGCCGACAGAGGTCGAGTACGGAAACATCGTCAGGTCCTCGCCGGACGCCCGCTGCCTAGAAACCCAAAGCCAGTCTGAGACGATGAAGTCCACCTCGCCGGCCATCAGGGCGACGTTCGTCGCATCCTCGCCGGCGAAAAAGCGGATGTCGACATTCACACCATGCTTTTCGTCGATCTTATGGTGCTTGATGGTGTCGAGTTCCCAGTTCACCGTTCCGAACTTGAGGACGCCGACCCTCACGGTTTCGGTAGCGCTTGCGTCGGCGAATGGAATAAAACCGACGAGCAACAGGGCGCCAAGCAGCCACAGACGGCACCAGCAAAGCATATTCCGCATTCCCCCCTCACCCCTTGTTGTCCAGCAAGTAGACAGACTTCCGTTGCTAGATGTTGATGTCCTGTGAAGGATAGGCGCACCGCCACTTCACGACACGCATGTTTGGATGCTCCTCCGACCATTTCGCGATATGCGTCGGCGCGAGAAACAGGCAATTCAGCAGACCGCCGGAGGCCTCGAAGTGCAAGCTCTGTTCGCGGCATTCGTCAGGCGAAGCTACGAGGCAGATCGTCAGAACAAGATTGATGATATCCATGTCGCACCTTCCGTCCCGACGGCAAACTCCGTCACCTCTCCCGCGGAAGAGGGCCGTCGCCATCACGTCAGATTTCTCACGGTGCCCGGATAAGAAACTGAGACGAAGTTAAAGGCATCCGGTTCCCCCGTCAATTGTCCTACGGGGGCGGTGCCGACCGACCAGGGCCGACCCGAAAGGTCGGCGGCGCCTCACGACGGCGATTTCCATTTTATCGAACAGCCGATCGACGCATGTTGTTCCGCCGGACCGCGCCCGGTCCTCGCGACCTCGAGCATCGCCTCGTAGAGATCGCGGCGCAGGCCTTGATCGACGGCCTCCTTCCGCGACGCATCGAGACGTCCGCGATACTGCAGCTCGCCAGCGGCATTGAAGCCGAAGAAATCCGGTGTGCAGACGGCGCCGTAAGTCCGTGCGACGGATTGGTCCTCGTCGTACAGATAGGGAAAGGGCAGCGCATGCCCGGCGGAGAAGCGCTGCATGTCTTCGAAGGAATCCTCCGGATAGGTGAGCGCGTCATTGGAGTTGATCGCGACGAATCCGATGCCCGCGCCGGCAAGATCGCGCGCGTCGCGGACGATGCGGGCGATCACCGCCTTCACATACGGGCAATGATTGCAGATGAAGGCGACGACGAGCCCTCTCGGGCCTGCGTGATCAAGGATGGACGAAGTGCGGCCATCGACACCGGGCAGTCGCGCATCGACAGCCTTCCAGCCGAAGTCGCAAAGGGGAGCGGTCGCAGCCATTTTGCCTCCTCACAAAGTATCGAGATTTGATCAGGCGGCTTTCTGCCCGAGCGCTGCATCCGCAGTGGCCCGGATCACACTAATATTCTCCCGATACGCCTCCTTGTCACCCCCCTTAAAGACCGCCGAGCCGGCCACCAGTACGTCAGCGCCGGCCGCCGCCACCAGTGGAGCGGTCGCAGGCGTAACCCCGCCATCGATCTCGATGTGGATCGGCCGGTTGCCGATCATCGCCCGCACACGACGCACCTTCTCGACCACCGCCGGAATGAAGGCCTGGCCGCCGAAACCGGGATTGACCGTCATCAGGAGGATGAGATCGACGCGGTCGAGCACGTATTCGATGACGCTTTCGGGCGTGGACGGGTTCAGCGAAACACCGGCCTTCTTCCCGAGCGCCCTGATCGCCTGCAGTGAGCGGTCGAGATGCGGGCCTGCTTCGGCATGGACGGTGATGACGTCACATCCGGCCTCGGCAAAAGCTTGGAGATACGGATCGGCAGGTGCGATCATCAGATGACAGTCGAACACCGCATCGGTGCGGTCGCGGATCGCCTTGATGACCGGTGGGCCGAAGGTGATGTTCGGCACGAAGTGCCCATCCATGATGTCCAGGTGAATCCAGTCCGCGCCCGCCTGCACGACGGCTTCGACCTCGTCCCCGAGACGGGAGAAGTCGGCCGAAAGCACGGAGGGAGCGATGATCGTCTTCCTCTTCATGATGCCTGTTCCTTCATGCCAGCAACGGCCGCGAGGACACGGCTTGTCCGGATATCTGCCGCTGTGATCGTGGATAATTCCGCAGCGGACGACGGACCGTCCGAGGCATCCAGCAGCCTGTTCGCCTGCCGCAATCGCGCCCGGTCGAGCGCATTGCGGATCGAGCGCGCATTGGCGAAGTGCGGCTGGCGCCGGCGGGCCGTAATGTACTGCGCCATCACCCGGCGTGCTTCCGTGTCCAGACCGTAGTTCTGGTCGGACAACATCATCTCCGCAATCGTCAGCAGCTCGTCATCCGTGTAGTCGGGGAAGTCGATGTGATGAGCGATGCGGGAACGAAATCCCGGATTGCTTTCGAAGAAACGGTCCATCCGGTCCGCATACCCTGCGAGAATCACCACGAGGTCATCGCGCTGGTTTTCCATCACCTGCAGCAGGATCTCGATCGCCTCCTGGCCGTAGTCCCGCTCGTTCTCCTGGCGATAGAGATAGTAGGCCTCGTCGATGAACAGCACGCCACCCATCGCCTTCTTGAGGATCTCCTTGGTCTTTGGCGCGGTATGGCCGATGTACTGGCCGACGAGATCATCGCGCGTTACGGACACCAGGTGCCCCTTGCGGATGTATCCCAGCCGATGCAGGAGATTGGCCATCCGAAGGGCAACGGTCGTCTTGCCGGTGCCTGGATTGCCGGTAAAGCTCATGTGGAGCGTCGGCGTCTCGTGCGCCAGTCCGAGGCGTTTTCGCGCACGTTCCACCAGCAGCAGGGCGGCCGTTTCGCGAATCCGTTGCTTGACCGGGCCAAGACCGACGAGCTCACGATCGAGCTCATCGAGAATGTCTTTGACGCCCGACTGCTGGTATTCGACCTTCAGGTCGACGGCCGTTGGCGGAAGACCGCCATCGGCTGCATTGTCGTTCGGAACAAGGTCAACCATAGCGCTGCCCCGCCGGCCGTTCGGTTGCATAAGGACGGGTCGTGTAGCAAATGACACGTCCGGCGGATTCCTGTCTTTCGAGGCGGAAGCCCGGCTCCTCCGTCGGCCGGTTGACGATGAAGGAGAGCTTCACCGACTCCCATCCATGACCGCTGTCGAACGCGACGAAGCGGATGTAGCGGTCGCCATAGACCTTCCGGCATTCCCGCAGTTCCATCAGGAGTGCCGCCGCGTCCGGATTGTCGAACATCGGGTGCCCCCACATGTCCCAGTAGGTGTTGCGCGGATGCGGGTCGTCGGTGAATTCGAGGCTGATCGCCCAGCCCTTGTCAATGCAGTATTGCGCCTGTTTCGCGATCTGTTCGTCCGTCAGCGGCGGCAGGAAAGAGAAGGCGCCTTGAGTGATGTACATGTCGGTTCTCCTATTCGGCTGCGGTCGCGGTCGGAACGAAGTCCGGCGAGTCCGTCGAGGTGTAGTTGAAGGTGACGTCCTTCCAGACGTCGAGCGCCTGCTGGAGCGGCTGGCAGTGACGCGCGGCGGCTCTCAGGATTTCCGGCCCCTCGCGCAGGATGTCCCGGCCCTCGTTGCGGGCGAGCACCATGCATTCGAGTGCGACACGGTTCGCGGTGGCGCCGGCGGCGATCCCCATAGGGTGGCCGATCGTCCCCCCGCCGAACTGCAGGACGACGTCCTCGCCGAGAAGGTCGAGGAGCTGGTGCATCTGTCCGGCATGGATGCCGCCGGAAGCGACCGGCATCAGCTTGTTGAGCGACGCCCAATGCTGGTCGAAGAAGATGCCGTTCTCAAGCCGCATCGGATTGAAGTCTTCGCGGCAGACGTCGTAGTAGCCGCGCGTCGTTGCCGGGTCGCCCTCGAGCTTTCCGACCACGGTGCCGGCATGGATGTGGTCGACGCCGGCGAGCCGCATCCATTTGGCGATGACGCGGAAGGAGACGCCGTGGCTCTTCTGCCGGGTGTAGGTCGAGTGGCCGGCCCGGTGCAGATGCAGGATCATGTCGTTGCGGCGCGCCCACTTCGCCATCGACTGGATGGCGGTGTAACCGATCACCAAGTCGATCATCACGATGTTCGAACCGAGCTCCTTGGCGAATTCCGCACGCTCATACATGTCCTCCATCGTCGCCGCAGTGACGTTGAGGTACGTTCCCTTGATCTCCCCGGACTCTGCCTGCGCCTTGTTGACCGCCTCCATGCAGTAGAGGAAGCGCTCTCGCCAGTGCATGAAGGGCTGCGAGTTGATGTTCTCGTCGTCCTTGGTGAAGTCGAGCCCGCCCTTGAGCGCTTCGTAGACGACGCGACCGTAATTGCGGCCGGAAAGACCGAGCTTCGGCTTGACCGTCGCGCCGAGCAACGGCCGCCCGAACTTGTCGAGCCGCTCCCGTTCGACAACGATGCCGGTCGCCGGACCCTGGAACGTCTTCACATAGGCGACCGGGAAACGCATGTCCTCCAGACGCAGTGCCTTCAGCGGCTTGAACCCGAAGACGTTGCCGATGATCGACGCGCTGAGATTGGCGATGGAGCCCGGCTCGAAGAGGTCGAGGTCGTAGGCGATGTAGGCGAAATACTGGCCTTCGCCGTTTGGCACGGGATCGACACGGTAAGCCTTGCCGCGATACTTCTCGCTTGCCGTCAGTCGGTCCGTCCAGACGACCGTCCAGGTGGCGGTCGAGGACTCGCCGGCAACCGCGGCAGCCGCCTCGATCGGATCCACCCCGTCCTGCGGCGTTATACGAAAGACCGCGATGATGTCGGTGTCCTTGGGCTCGTAGTCGGGCTCCCAGTACCCCATCTTCTTGTATTCCATGACTCCGGATTTGTAGCGTTCCTTACCGGTAACCGTTTCTGACCTGTGCGGCATGATAGCCTCCTTTCCGGTTTGAATTCTGGGACTGCACTAGGCAGCCTTGGCAGTAGCGATGCGCGGGTCGAGTGCCCCGCTTGCGTAGCGGCGCGCCATGTCGTCGAGCCCGACCACCTTGATGCGAGAGGCGTTCCCGGCTGTCCCGAAACGCTCGAAACGGTCGCGGCAGAGCTTGCGCATCGCGTCCATCGCCGGTTTCAGGAACTTGCGGGGATCGAATTCCTCGGGATGTTCCATGGCGATCCGCCGGAACTGCCCGGTCATGGCCATGCGGCAGTCCGTATCGATGTTGACCTTGCGCACCCCGTGGCGGATGCCGCGCTCGATTTCCTCGACGGGCACGCCATAGGTCTGCGGCATGCTCCCGCCAAAGCGGTTGATGATCTCCTGCAGCTCTTGCGGAACGGAGGACGAGCCATGCATCACGAGATGCGTGTTCGGCAGCTTGCGGTGGATTTCCTCGATCACCCCCATGGCCAGAATGTCGCCATCGGGTGCGCGGGAGAACTTGTATGCGCCGTGAGAAGTCCCGCATGCGATCGCCAGGGCATCGACCCCGGTGCGAGTCACGAAATCGACCGCCTGGTTCGGGTCGGTCAGCAGTTGGTCATGACTGAGAGTGCCGCTTGCGCCGTGCCCGTCCTCTGCCTCCGCCTCGCCGGTCTCGAGCGAGCCGAGCACACCGAGCTCTCCCTCGACCGAGACGCCGACCCAATGGGCCATGCGGGTGACCCGCTCGGTGATCGCGACGTTGTATTCGTAGGATGCAGGCGTCTTTGCATCCGCTTCGAGAGAGCCGTCCATCATCACCGACGTAAAGCCGTGGCGGATCGCGCTCATGCAGGTCGCCTCGTCGCTGCCGTGATCCTGATGCATGCAGACGGGGATTGCGGGGAACATCTCAACGAGCGCGTCGATCATCCGCGCGAGCATCACGTCATGCGCATAGGACCTGGCGCCCTTCGACGCCTGCAGGATCACCGGCGCGTCGCAAGCGGCAGCCGCCTCCATGACCGCAAGCCCCTGTTCCATGTTGTTGATGTTGAAAGCGGGCACGCCGTAGCCGTATTCCGCCGCATGATCGAGCAATTGTCGCAGTGTAATCCTTGCCATGGGTTCGTGATCCTTTTCACGCGAGTTTCAACTGCCGACGCACGCGCCGGCGCGACGATCGGCTAGCGCACCAGCCTGCGAGCCGCCTCCACCGCGGCCTCGGCGGTGATGCCGAAATGACGGTAGAGCTCCGGCGCCGGCGCACTCGCGCCGAAGCCGTTCATCCCGATGAAAGCGCCGGCTTCGCCGATGTAGCGATCCCAGCCGAGGCGGCACGCCGCCTCGATCGCCACGCGGGGCGCCGTCCCGAGCACCGAGCGGCGGTATTCGGGCGTCTGCTCCTCGAAGAGCTCCCAGGAAGGCATCGACACGACGGCGGCGGCAATCCCGTCATCGGCCAGAAGCCGCTCGGCTGCGGCGCAGGCGATCTCGACCTCCGATCCGGTCGCAAGCAGGGTGACGTCCCGCGCCGTTGCCGGCTCCCTCAACACGTAGGCGCCGCGCACAGACAGGGCCGTCAAGCTGTGGCCGAGCCGCAGCATAGGCAGGTTCTGGCGGGACAATACCAGCACGCTCGGCCGGTCCTGTTGCCTCAGTGCGATTTCCCAGCATTCGGCCGTCTCGACGATGTCGCAGGGCCGAAAGACGGTGATATTGGGTGTCGCCCGCAACATCGCGAGATGCTCGATCGGCTGGTGGGTGGGGCCGTCTTCGCCCAACCCGATGGAATCGTGGGTCATCACATAGATGACCTGCTGGCCCATGAGTGCCGAAAGGCGCATGGCCCCGCGGGCGTAATCGGAAAAGACCAGGAAGGTGCCGCCATAGGGGATGAACCCGCCATGGAGCGCCAGGCCGTTCATGGCCGCTGCCATGCCGTGCTCGCGGATGCCGTAGTGGATGTAGCGACCGGAGAAGTCCTTCGCCGTCACATCCTCCATTCCCTTGGTGACCGTCAGGTTGGAATGCGTGAGATCCGCAGAGCCGCCGATCGTCAGGTCCGTGAGGCCATTGACAACGCCAAGCACCATCTCCGAAGCCTTGCGGGTGGCAACCTTGGTCGCTTTCTCGACATGCTCCCGGCGAAAGCCGTCGAGCGCCTCGAACAATGTCTGCGGCAGTTCCTTCCGAATCGTTCGCTGGAACGCCTCGGCCTCCGGCGAGGCTTCGAGCCGCGCTGTCCAACGCCGCCGGGCCTCGCCGCCGCGTTCGGCGACCTCGCTCCAGCGATCGAGTATCGCTTCCGGCACCTCGAAGGGCGCATGCGGCCACTGAAGTGCCTCGCGGGCGGCACCAATCTCGGCCTCGCCGAGCGGCGCGCCGTGGGTCTTCTCCGAACCCTGCAGGTTCGGAGCGCCCTTGCCGATCACCGTTCGGCAGGAGATGAGCGATGGCCGATCGGATTGCCGCGCACGCGCGATCGCCCGTTCAACCGCCTCGAAGTCGTGCCCGTCGACTTCCTGCACATCGAAACCGGCGGCTGTGAAGCGCGCAAGCTGATCCATCGACGTGGAGAGGCTCGTCGGGCCGTCGATCGAGATCGAGTTGTTGTCCCAGAGCACGATCAGACGCGACAGCCGAAGATGACCGGCGAGATCGATCGCCTCGTGGCTGATCCCCTCCTGAAGGCATCCGTCGCCGGCGATCACATAGGTGTAGTGATCGACCAGAGCGTCGCCGAAACGGGCATTGGCGAGGCGTTCGGCGATCGCCATTCCGACGGCAGTCGAGATGCCTTGCCCGAGAGGACCTGTGGTCGTCTCGATGCCTCGGGCATGACCGTATTCCGGATGGCCTGCCGTCCGCGCACCGAGCTGCCGGAAGCGTCTGAGCTCCTCGATGGTCATGTCCGGATAGCCAACGAGATAATGCAGCGCATACTGCAGCATCGAGCCATGCCCCGCCGACAGGACGAAGCGATCGCGATCCGGCCAGTCGGGATGAGCAGGGTCGATCTTGAGAAAGCGGGTAAAGAGAACCGTCGCAACGTCCGCCATGCCCATCGGCATTCCCGGATGACCGGAATTCGCCCGCTGCACACCATCCATGGCCAGCGCACGAACGGCATTCGCCATGTCGCGATCACTCACCTCCAAGGGCTCAAGGCTTGTCTTCATGGCTCGTTCTTGCATGGGTTCCTCCTCAGGATGCGCGATTGCGGCGCTCGATCAGTTGCAGGATGAGCGGCGTCAGGATGAGCTGCATGGCGAGATCGAGCTTGTTGCCGGGCACGACGATCGAATTGGCACGCGACATGAAAGAGTCGTGGATCATCGAAAGCAGATACGGGAAGTCGATTCCCCGCGGCTTCGCGAAGCGGATGACGAGCATCGATTCGTCAGCCGTCGGTATCCAGCGCGCCACGAATGGGTTGGAGGTGTCGACGATCGGTACACGCTGGAAGTTGATATCCGTCTGCGTGAATTGCGGTGTGATGTAGCGTACATAGTCCGGCATCCGCCTCAGGATCACGTCCATGACCGCCTCGGTCGAATAGCCGCGGGTCGCCCGATCCCGGTGGATCTTCTGGATCCATTCGAGGTTGATGACAGGGACGACTCCGATCTTCAGGTCTCCGAAGCGCGCGAGATTGACCTTCTCCGTTACTGCGCAGCCGTGCAGTCCTTCGTAGAAGAGGAGGTCGCTCGGGCCGAACTCCCGCCAGTCCGTGAACGTGCCGGCCGGCGCATTGTATTGGGCGGCCTCCTCGTCGTCGTGGATGTAGGTTCGGGTCCGACCCGAGCCGCGGCGGGAATATTCGTCAAAGACCTGCTCAAGAATTTCGAGCTCGTTCGCCTCGGCGTTGAAGTGGGTGAAGTTGGGATTGCCGTTCGCCTGCTCCTCGGCAACCTTTACTTTCATGGCCTGGCGGTCGTAGCGGTGGAAGGCGTCGCCTTCGATGAAGGCAGCTTCGATGTTCTCCCGACGGAAGATCTGCTCGAAAATCCGCTTCACCGAGGTCGTGCCGGCACCGGAGGAGCCGGTGATCGAGATGATCGGGTGTTTGGTCGACATCCGCATCGCCTCCCGTCAGGCCCTGAACAGGCCGCGATTGTTGAAGAGAGGCGCGCGCTCCCCGATGGAGCTCGGCTCCGTGTGGTAGCGGGCGATCCGGTGCACTTCGCGCGCCGAGCCGAACACCAGCGGCACGCGCTGATGCATGCTCTGCGGCGTCAGATCCATGATCCGGCTGACCGTATCTGTCGCCGCACCACCTGCCTGCTCAATCAGGAAGGCGATCGGATTGGCCTCGTAGACCAGCCGGATCCGGCCCTCGCCGTAGCCCTTGCGTCTATCGCCGGGGTAGAGAAACACGCCGCCACGCATCAGAATGCGATAGGTTTCGGCAACGAGAGAAGCGATCCAGCGCATGTTGAACTCCTTTTCCCGGGGGCCCTCCGCTCCCTTGAGGCAATCATCGACGTAGAGCCGGACGGCCTCGTCCCAGTGCCGATAGTTGGCCGCATTGATCGCAAATTCCTGGGTTCTGGGCGCGAGCACCACGCTCTCATAGGCCTGCATGAAGGTCCCAAGCCGCGAGGAGAAGACGAAGACGTGCGTACCGTTACCGACCGTCAGCACCAGCGCGAGCTGCGGACCGTAGATGAAAAAGCCGGCAGCGAGCTGGGCGCCTCCCGGTTGGAAGAAGGAGGCGTGTCGCTCGCTGACCGGTTCACCGACCACAGGGAGGATCGAGAAGATCGTGCCGATCGAGACGTTTGTGTCGATATTCGAGGAGCCGTCGAGCGGGTCGATCGCCACGGCAATCGGTGCACCCGGATCGAGGACGACGGGGTGTTCCAGTTCTTCCGAACCGTAGAGGCAGACCGGCGCCTGCCGCATCGCCTCGATGAACATGTCGTCGGCATGGACGTCCAGGTCCTTCTGGGCGTCGCCGTCGCTGTTGGAGCGCCCGCGATGCCCGGCGAACGCGCTGCCAAGCGCGCCCTGGTTGATGGTCTTGCGCATGCTTACGGCGGTCAGGGCAAGCTGCCGAACCGTCTGGGAGACCGCGATCCTCAGAGGGTCTTCGCTTGAAATGTAGGAACTCAGAAAGGCGTCTAAGGTCGCCGAAACCATTGTCCTGTCCCTCCCGCCCACTCCTCTTGTCGGGCATGGAGGTATCGAAACAGAGATGTTGCGCTGAGTAAAATTTATTATATTTACGTAGTAGCTAAGAAAAATTAAGTTACCTTGTTATGCGCAATCTAACCCTTAAGAACCTACGGGCCATAGAGGCCGTCTTGAAGCACGGCACGATCGCCGGTGCCGCGAACGCGATCGGTCTGACGCCGTCGGCGATCACCATCCAATTGAAACAGGTCGAAGAGGAGGCGGGCCTGCTCCTCTTCGACCGCACGAATGAGGGACTGCGCCCGACCGCGGCCGGATACGCCTTCGTCGATGCGGCTCGGACCATCGAAGAACGTCTGCGCCTTCTCGATGACGAACTCGATGCCATCAAGGGACTGAGGGCAGGTACCCTGACGCTCGGCTGCGTATCGACGGCGAAGTACTTCGCGCCTCACCTGATGGCGACTTTCAAGAAAGAGCATCCGGACATCTCGATCACGCTTTCGATCGGAAACCGGGCGGAGGTCATCTCGAGCCTCAAGAACCACGAGATCGATATCGCCCTGATGGGGCGCCCCCCGAAGGACCTGCCGCTGAGTTCGTCGATCTTCGGCGACCATCCCCTCGTGATGGTCGCGGCGCCGGATCACCCGCTTGCCGAGAAGCGCGGCATTACCAAGGAAGAGATCGCCCGGGAGCATTTCCTGATTCGCGAACGGGGCTCCGGCACCCGCATCTCACTCGAGATATTCCTGAGCGAAATTCCGGGCAAACTGGACGACCTCGGCACCGAGATGGCCTCGAACGAGACGATCAAGCAAGCCGTGATGGCGGGACTGGGTGTCGCGTTCATATCCGCCCACACGATCGCGATGGAGCTGGAATACGGCAAGCTCACGATGCTCGACGTCATCGGCATGCCGATCCGCCGTCAGTGGTTTTCGGTCATGCGCACGGACAGAACCCTCTCGCCCGCCATGGCGGCGTTCCAGGACTTTCTGCGCCGTCGCGGGGCGCAGTGCCTGCCCTTCTTCGATCGCCTTTATCCGGAAGTCACCGGCTAGCGGGGCTCATACGGCGCACATACAGTCCGAGACCACCTCGCCAGGTGGAACAAACCGCCGCAGGCAGCACCGTTGCCTTCGGGGCCGTCTATGAGGTATCCCTGACCGGAACCGAGGATTCACGGGCGATGGCGAACCGGCACAAGATGACACGCGGGCTACTGCACGTTCTGTGCACGCTCGCGCTGTTGTTCGTCGGATTTGCGCACAAGCCCCCCGCGGTCCTCGGCAGCCCTTCGCCGCAGGAACTGGCCGCCTATGCCTTGCCGGACGGCTCACTTCCCGATCTTTGCCTGCCATCCACGGACGGCGACGGTAATGACCATGACACAGTCATCGGCAGCGGCTGCGAGGCTTGTATCATCAGTGCCTCGATCATCCTGCCCCTGCCGACCGATGTCGCAGGCCAGCCGTCGCGGCAGGTCGGAGACGCAGTTCTTCCCGTCCGGTACGAGGCGTTCTATCGCCAGATCTATCCGCCAAACGCAGCTCCAAGAGCACCCCCTGCCGGTCTCGTTGTCTGAACGCCGCGGCGCTTGCGCCCGGATTTCATCAACATGGCCGGCGATCCCCAAGACTCCGCATGGGCGGAAAGAACGGTGACCGGCCAAGACCGGAATCACCACCATGCTCAACATTTCCATTCCCAAGGACGCGGCCCACGTGGCACCGCCCGAACTTGTCATGCCGTTCTCGCGGCAGGCTCGCTCCACCCAAAGCCGGGTCATTTCGCCCGGCACGACGATCTATTTTGAAGGTTTTCGCCGTTCGCCCGCATACCGCCTCGTCGACGGTTGCGTGGCGATATCGCAGGCACTGCGCGACGGTCGCCGGCAGATCGTCGACATTCTGGGTCCCGGCCGTCTCTTCGGCCTCTCCCTCGGCGACAGCAATCCCTGCTCGGCAGAAAGCCTGACCTACAGCCACATCGAACAGCTGGACGAGCATCTGGAACCGGCCGAGGCCCAGCAGGAGATACACCTCATGCTGCGGCGGGCGCAGGCGCACGCCACTCTCCTCGGTCGAAAGACGGCCATGGAAAAGGTCTCCTCCGCGGTGCTCGATCTTTCCTGCCAGTTCGCGCGAGCGTCGAGATCGCCGAAACGCCGTCGCGTGACCTTCACGCTCTATCTCACCCGGGCCGATCTCGCCGACTGGCTGGGGCTGACGGTCGAGACGGTCAGCCGCTGCCTCAACCAGCTCAAACGCGGGGGGCTGATCGATTTCGATCATCCGGAAATCGTCACGATCCTGGATCGGGACGCGCTGATGGAGGCCGCCGACGCCGGCAGCACGTGCCGCTCGATGTGAACATAGCCGAAAGCAAGAACGCCATCCGGCACGCGGGAAGCGCCGTTGGGGAACGGGATCAAACCGGTGCCTGTCACTACTTCGAACACAGGGGACTATTCTGATGAAGACATTGCTCAAATGCGCAATCGCCGGGCTGGCGATGATCCTTGCCGGGCCTGCGCTGGCCGAGATCAAGGTGACGGACGTCAAGGGCCGCGAGGTGACGCTCGCCGCACCGGCGAAACGCGTCGTTCTCAATTTCTACTACGAGGACTATCTCGCCGTCGTCGGGCCGGGTGCGATGGACAAGGTCGTGGCGCTTTCGCTTTCCACCTGGAAAGACTGGCGCCCGAAACAATTCGAGAAGTATCTCGAGGCCATTCCTGCGATCGCCGACATCCCGGACGTGGGTGATGCCGAGAACGGAACCTTTTCGGCGGAGAAGGTCATCGCCGCCAAGCCCGACCTCGTGATTCTTGGAGCTTGGACCTATGATGCCATGGGCGACACCGTGCGGCAGATCGAGCAGGCTGGTATTCCGGTGGTGACACTGGACTACAACGCCCAGACACTCGAAAAGCACATCCAGTCGACGCTCATTCTCGGCAAGGTCATGGGTTCGGAGGACAGGGCCGAAAAGCTCGTCGCCAACTACAAGGAAGCGATGGACGACATCGCAGCGCGGATCAAGGCTGCCGGCCCGTCGAACAAGAGAGTCTATGTGGAGCTCGCGCAGAAAGGAGCATCCGAAGTCGGCAACAGTTACGGCAAGGGCATGTGGGGCACACTGGTCGACTCCCTCGGCGGCCTCAACATCGCCAAGGGACAGGTCGAGAACTGGGGACCGCTCAGCCCGGAATACGTGCTGACCCAGAAACCCGACATCATCTTTCTTGCCGGTTCGGAATGGCTGAACAAGCCGCAGGCCGTCTTGGTCGGCTTCGGTGCAGATCCGGTCGTCACACGCGAAAGGATGAAGGCTTATCTCGGCCGGCCAGGCTGGTCGGAATTGCCGGCGGTCGTCTCCGGCAACGTCCATGCCATCTATCACGGCGGCACGCGGACGCTCTCCGACTACGTCTACGTCCAGTACATGGCAAAGCAGCTTTATCCGGACGCATTCAAGGACGTCCATCCGGCAAAGAACCTCGCGCGGTATTACGAGACCTGGCTGCCCATCAAGGCCGACGGCGTCTTCGTTCTGCCCTATCCGGCGCCGGGTCAATGACAGCCGACGCTTCGACGATCGAGCGGTTGCGCGGCGATTATCGCCGTGCAACCCTTCTACGGGCGCTGGCGCTGACTATCGCGTCCGTCAGCCTCCTCGCTTTCATGGTCATCGACCTTGCGACCGGACCATCGGGGATGCCGGTTTCGACCGTCTGGTCGACGCTGCTGGCCGGACCGCACGGTAGCGACACGATGGCGACCACGATTCTCTGGCAGCTGCGGATGCCGCAGACACTGATGGGCGCACTCGTCGGCGCGAGCCTCGGCATTTGCGGACTGCAGATGCAGACCATCCTCTCCAATCCGCTTGCGAGTCCGTTCACACTGGGCTTTTCGGCCGCGGCGGGTTTCGGGGCGGCGCTCGCGATCATGTTCGGCGGGCTCCTGCCGCTTCCGGATTTCCTCGTGGTTCCGGTCTCCGCCTTCCTGATGACGCTCGTCGCCTGTGCACTCGTCTATTCGATCGCATCGCTGCGCGGCGCGACACCGGAGATCCTGGTGCTCGCCGGCATTGCCGTACTCTTCTTCTTTCAGTCGATGCAGTCGCTGTTGCAGTTCCTGGCTTCCCCCGAAGTCCTGCAGCAGATCGTCTTCTGGCTCTTCGGCAGTCTGCTCAAGGCCACCTGGCTCAGCGTCGCGGTCCTTTCGATCGTGCTCGCACTCGTGATGCCCCTCGTGCTGCGCGATTCATGGAAGCTGACCGTCCTGCGGCTCGGCGACGCCAATGCCGCAAGCATGGGGTTGTCCGTGGAACGTCTCCGGACGAAGACGTTCCTGCTCGTCGCCCTGATGACAGCAGCCGCAGTTTCCTTCGTCGGCACCATCGGCTTCATCGGCCTGATCGCCCCGCATGCGGCGCGGGCGGCCGTCGGCGAGGATCATCGCTTCGCCCTGCCGATGGCCGCACTGGCCGGCGCGACGATGCTGGTTGCGGCCTCGGTCTTCGGCAAACTCATTTCACCGGGTGCGGTCATCCCGGTCGGCATCATTACGGCGGTTGCCGGCGTGCCCGTGCTGTTCGCCGTCATCGCTCGACGTGGTCGTGGAGGCGTCTGATGCTGGAAGGTCTCGTGCTGGACAAGGTGGCCGTCGAGCGTGGACGAACGACGATCGTCAACCGCTTCTCGGCCGCTCTCGTTCCTTCGCAACTCGTCGCCCTCATCGGACCGAACGGCGCGGGCAAGTCCACCCTCCTCGGAGCGATCGCCGGCGACATCCCTCACAAGGGATCGATCCTCTGGAACGGACAACCCGTCGACCGCGCCGCCGTCGGCTTCATGCCGCAATATTGCGCTGTCCGGGCGGAACTGTCCGTGCTGCAGGTCTTGCTGCTCGGCCGCCACGAAAAGCTCGGCTGGCACGTGCGCGAGGATGATCTCTCGGCTGCGGCCGAAATCCTCTGCTCCCTCGGCCTCGACCATCTGGCCGAGCGCCCTATGACGACGCTTTCCGGTGGGCAGCAGCAGATGGTGCTCCTCGCTCAAAGGCTCATGCGCGAGCCGGGCCTGCTCATCCTCGACGAGGCGACCAGCGCACTCGATCTGCGCCACCAGATCGGCGTGCTGGAGCTCCTCAAGGACTACGCGAAGCGAACCGGCGCGCTCGTTCTGATCGCCATCCACGATCTCAATCTCGCCTCACGACATGCCGACAGCTTGATGCTGCTGCACAACGGTGCGCTCGTGTCCCACGGAACCTCCTCGGAGGTCCTGACACTGCCGGCCATCCGGTCCATCTACCAGATCGAGGCGGAGGTGCTGCGTTGCGGTTCCGGCCTGCCGGTCGTCGTTCCGCTCGGTGCCGCCGCCTTCGGCTCTATGTCCGACGCCGCACAGTAGCGTGGTCACCCGCGCCCCTGATGGAAGATCAGATGTGCAAGGCGTGGCCGAGCGTCTTCAGCGCCGCTTCCTGGAGGCCTTCCCCACGAGTTGGGTGCGCGTGTACTGTCGCGGCGATATCCTCGACCCTGGCGCCCATCTCGATGGCGAGCGCGAAAGCGCTCGCCAGTTCGGATACGCCGGCGCCGACCGCCTGCAGCCCGAGCACGACATTGTTGTCGGCGCGCGCCACGACCCGCACGAAGCCATCTTCGGCGAGCACGGTCATCGCCCGGCCATTAGCGCTGAACGGGAACTGTCCCACGCGCACCTCAACACCGTTGCGACGCGCCTCATCCGGCGAGAGACCCGCGCTGAGGATTTCCGGATCGGTAAAGCACACGGCCGGAATGCAGCGCTTGTCCCACCCGCGTTTCAGCCCCGAGGCGATCTCGGCGACCATCTCGCCCTGCGCCATGGCGCGGTGGGCGAGCATCGGTTCGCCCGTAATGTCGCCGATGGCGAAGACACCGCGCATCGATGTCCTGCACTGGTCGTCGATACGCAGGAAGGGACCCGAGCGGTCGAGATCGAGCCCGTCAAGCCCGGCCATGTTCGTGTTCGGACGGCGCCCGACGGTGACGAGTATCTTGTCCGCAGCAAGCTTCTGTTCCTTGCCGTCGCTGGTCTCGACCAGGAGTGCATCACCTCCGCTAGCCAGACCCTTCGCCTTCGCCCCCGTCATTACGCGAACGCCCAGCTGCTGCAGGCGCTTCTGGACCGGTCGAACGAGTTCTCCGTCGTATTGCGGAAGCACCTGAGCCGCCGCTTCGACGATCGTCACCTCGCTGCCGAGCTTCGCGAAGGCCGTTCCGAGTTCGAGCCCGATATAGCCGCCACCCACCACCACCAGCTTCTTCGGCAGTGACGTGAGCGAGAGCGCCTCGGTCGAGGAGATGACCGGTCCACCGAACGGCAGGAAGGGCAGCTCGACCGGCTTGGAACCGGTCGCGATGACGACCATCTCGGCACGGATCACCTGCATTCCGGTTTCCGTCTGCACCTCCACGGTCTTGCCGTCCCGGAAGGCGGCGCGCCCCTGGACGATCTTCACCCGTGCCTTGCGCAGGAGACCGGAAACACCGCTGTTCAAACGGCCGACGATGCCGTCCTTCCAGGCGATGGTCGCGGCGAGATCGACGCTCGGCCCCTGCAGCGAGATGCCGAGCGGGCTTCGGCCATCTGCCATATGGCGGATCTTCTCATACTCTTCGGCCGCGTGGATCAATGCCTTGGAGGGAATGCAGCCGACATTGAGACAGGTGCCTCCCGGCTTGCCCGCCTCGACGATCACCGTGTCGACTCCGAGCTGTCCCGCCCGGATCGCACAGACGTAGCCGCCGGGACCGGCACCGATAACCAGGAGCTTGCAGGAGATTTCCTTCATGGCAGTCAGTCCTCGATAAAGATGAGGGCGGGCGTTTCGAGCAGGGTCTTGATCCGTTGCACGAAGGTTGCGGCGTCCCAGCCGTCGATGATGCGATGGTCGAAGCTGGACGAGAGATTCATCATCTTGCGCGGAACGAACTGGGTGCCGTCCCATACCGGCCGCACCACCATCTTGTTGACGCCGATGATCGCGACTTCCGGGTGATTGATGATCGGCGTCGTGGCGATCCCGCCGAGAGCTCCGAGGGAAGTGATCGTAATCGTCGAGCCGGTCAGCTCCTCTCTGAGCGCGGTGCCCGAGCGAGCCGCGTCAGCAAGACGTGTGAGTTCGGCGGCACAATCCCAGATGTTGCGGGCTTCCGTGTGGCGAACCACCGGAACCGTGAGCCCCGTCGGCGTTTGCGTGGCGATCCCGATATGCACAGCGTCGAAGCGCGAGATGATCCCGGTATTGTCGTCAAAGGTTGCGTTGACCTCCGGCTGGCGGGCGATTGCCTTCACCATGGCGCGCATCAGGAACGGCAGGATCGTAAGCTTCGGATGATCCGGCTTCCGGTCCCTGTTCATCGTCGTGCGCAATTCCTCGAGGTCGGTCATGTCAACCTCCTCGACGTAAGCGATGTGCGGGATCCGCGAGGCCGAAAGCGTCATCCGTTCGGCGATCCGTCGACGCATGCCGGTAAGCTTGATCTCCTCGACCCGGGTGTTGCGGGCTAGACCGTGCGGCACTGCCGGTTGCGGCGCGCCGGAGGCAAGGAAAAGCTCGACATCCTCATGCGTAATCCGGCCCGCCGGGCCTGTACCCACGACCTGACGCAGGTCTACGCCGCTCTCACGCGCTCGCAACCGAACAGCAGGAGAGGCGAGCGGCTTCTGCCCTTCAGGCAGTGGAGATGGACGCGACACGGGAGCGCCAACGGAGGCGCTCGGCGCCGCTTTAGGCTCGTCCGCCGGCGACGCTGCAGCGACTGGTGCGGCCGCTGCGGCGGTGGCAACTGGAGTATCTCCCTCGTCCTCCCCGGAGGAGGACCCGTCGTCATAGCCGGGCACCTCGATCCTCAGCAGCGGCGCTTTGACGGCAACCGTATCGCCGATCTCGGCGCCGACCCAGGTCACCACGCCGGCGACCGGCGACGGGATCTCGACGGTCGCCTTGTCGGTCATTACGGCGGCGAGCACCATGTCCTCGCGCACCGGGTCACCGGGTTTCACATGCCATTCGACCAGCTCTGCCTCGGCGACGCCTTCACCGACATCCGGCATCTTGATGGTGAATTCACCCATAGGTCAGCCCTCCATCACTTCGACGAGCGCGCGCCCAACGCGGGCGGGTCCGGGGAAATAATCCCATTCCTGCGCGTGCGGATAGGGCGTATCCCAGCCGGCGACACGCACGACCGGTGCTTCGAGGTGGTAGAAACAATGCTCCTGAACCAGAGCCGCAACTTCCGCACCGAAGCCCGAGGTCAGCGTCGCTTCGTGAACCATGACGCAACGACCTGTTTTGTTCACCGATTGCACAATCGTATCGAGGTCGAGCGGGAGGAGACTGCGCAGATCGATGACCTCGGCATCGACACCCGTCTCTTCCGCCGCGGCAAGGGCGACGTGAACCATCGTCCCGTAAGCGAGAACAGTGGCCGCGGACCCCGGTCTGCGCACCTCCGCCTTGCCGATCGGGATCGCATAATGGCCCTCCGGCACTTCTCCGAGCTCGTGTTTGGACCAGGGCGTGACCGGTCGCTCGTGGTGGCCGTCGAAGGGACCGTTATAGAGCCGCTTCGGCTCCAGAAAGATCACCGGATCCGGATCTTCGATGGCCGCAATCAGCAGGCCCTTGGCGTCGAAGGGATTGGAAGGTACGACTACCTTCAAGCCGCAAACGTGGGTGAAGAGGGCCTCGGGGCTCTGGCTATGCGTCTGGCCGCCGAAGATACCGCCACCCGTCGGCATCCGCACGACGATCGGGCAGGTGAAGTCGCCGTTCGAGCGATAGCGGACGCGGGCCGCTTCCTGCGTAAGCTGGTCGTAGGCCGGATACATGTAATCGGCGAACTGGATTTCGACACAGGGCTTCAGTCCATAGGCCGCCATGCCGATAGCGGTGCCGAGGATGCCAGATTCGCTGATCGGGGTATCGAAGCAGCGGGTCTTGCCGTATTTCGCCTGCAGTCCCTGGGTACAGCGGAAGACACCGCCGAAATAGCCGACGTCCTCGCCGAAGACGACGACATTGTCGTCGCGCCCCATCGAGACGTCCATCGCGCTGCGAACGGCTTCGATCATGGTCATTCTGGGCATGTCAGTAACCCGCCTTCTGCCGTTGACGGCGGATATGCGTCGGCATTTCCGCGTACACCCCTTCGAAGATGTCGCGCACAGATGGCTTGCCGCCGGCGTGGAGCGTGCCGTGGCTTTCCGCCTCCTTCTGCGCCTGGATCACCTCGTCCATGATTTCGGATTCGGCTTGCGCATGTCGCTCGACCGACCAGCAACCACGGGCGATCAGATGCTTCTTCAGGCGCAGGACCGGATCACCGAGCGGCCAGACTTCCGATTCGGTCTTGGGCCGATAGGCGCTCGGATCGTCGGAAGTCGAATGGGCGCCGACACGATAGGTGACGTATTCGATCAGCGTCGGGCCGAGGTTGCGGCGGGCACGCTCGGCCGCCCAGCGAGCAACCGCGTGGACCGCGAGGTAGTCATTGCCGTCGACGCGTAACGACGGAATGCCGAAACCGAGCCCACGGGCCGCGAAGGTACCGGCGCCGCCACGGGCAATGCCCTGGAAGGTCGAGATCGCCCACTGGTTGTTGACGATGTTCAGGATGACGGGCGCCTTGTAGGTGGAAGCGAAGACCAGTGCCGAGTGGAAATCTGACTCCGCCGTCGAGCCGTCACCGATCCAGGCCGCCGCGATGCGGGTGTCGTTCTTGATGGCCGACGCCATGGCCCAGCCGACCGCCTGCACGAACTGCGTGGCGAGATTGCCCGACACCGTGAAGAAGCCGTGCTCCTTCGAGGAATACATGATCGGCAGCTGGCGGCCGCGCAGCGGATCTTTCTCGTTCGAGAATATCTGGTTCATCATGTCGACCATCGGGTAGCCGTCGGCAATCAACAGCCCCGCCTGGCGATAGGTCGGGAAATTCATGTCGCCCTTCGCCAGCGCCTTGCGGAAGGCGCAGCTCACCGCCTCTTCGCCCAGATGCTGCATGTAGAACGAGGTCTTGCCCTGGCGCTGCGCCATCAGCATGCGGGCATCGAAGGCCCTGAGGCGCATCATGTCCTTGAGACCGGCGAGCAGTTCCTCGTCGGATAACAGACCCGCCCAGGGACCAACGGCCTCTCCTTCCCGGTTCAGCACCCGGATGATGGAAAAGGCGAGGTCGCGGATCGTCTCCGGTGCGACATCGACTTCCGGCCGCGGAACAGAGCCCGCCTTCGGGATCTTGACGTTCGAGAAATCGGGCTGGTCGCCGGGCCGGACCTCCGGCTCGGGCACGTGCAGGCTCAGACGAACCGTCTCGTTCATGCCTTTCTCCTCCTTATCGGCTCGACACCTTCCGTCCTCCCGGAAGGCAGAGCCGGAAACACTATAGACTGCGCGCGATCACGATGCGCTGCACATCGCTCGTTCCCTCATAGATCTGGCAGATCCTGACATCGCGGTAGATGCGTTCGACCGGATAGTCGGACATGTAACCGTAACCGCCATGAATCTGGATCGCGTCGGAACAGACCTTTTCCGCCATTTCCGAGGCGAAGAGCTTCGCCATCGACGCTTCCGTGAGACACGGCTCACCCCGCTCCTTGAGAAGCGCTGCATGCAGGGTGAGCTGGCGGGCCGCGGCGATCTTCGTCGCCATGTCGGCGAGTCTGAAGGCAACGGCCTGATGATCGATTATCGGCTGCCCGAAAGCATTCCTTTCGCGCGCATAGTCCCGCGCCGCCTCAAAGGCCGCACGCGCCATGCCGACAGACTGGGCAGCGATGCCGATGCGTCCACCTTCGAGATTGGCGAGCGCGATCCGGTATCCTTCTCCCTCTTCGCCGAGCCGGAACTCCGCCGGCACCCGCATGTCGTTGAAGGCGATCTGGCAGGTATCGGAGGAATGGAGGCCGAGCTTGCTCTCGACGCGGACCACCTCGTATCCCCGCGTGTCGGTCGGGACGATGAAAGCGGAGATGCCTTTTTTGCCGAGTTGCGGATCGGTCACCGCGAAGACGATGATGACCTGTCCGTTCTTGCCTGAAGTGATGAACTGCTTTGCGCCGTTCAGCACATAGTGATCTCCGTCACGGCGGGCACGCGTGCGCAGATTCGAAGCGTCCGAGCCTGCCTGGGGCTCGGTGAGCGCAAAACCGCCGATCCATTCGCCGGAGGCGAGTTTCGGCAGGAAGCGTTCCTTCTGTGCCTCGGTGCCGAACTTGAGAATGGGTACGCAACCCACCGAACTGTGTACGCTCATGATCGTGGAACACGGTCCGTCGCCGGCTGCGATCTCCTCGAGTGCGGCGGCATAGGCGACGACGCCGGTGTCCGACCCACCATAGGCCTCCGGCACCAGCATGCCGAGGAAACCGAGCTCGCCCATCTCCTTCAGCTCCTGCTTCGGGAAGACATGCTCGACATCGCGCTGGGCCGCGCCCGGCGCCAGCCTTTCGCGGGCGAAATCGCGCGCCATGTCGCGGATCTGTTGCTGTTCCTCGGTCAGTATCATTCCGGCTCCTCCCGGTCTCTTCAGTGCCGCTGCACGGCGATCGCGGTCGCTTCGCCACCGCCGATGCAGACAGCGGCCATGCCGCGCCTCAGGTCGTAGCGCTCCAGCGCGGCGAGCAGGGTCACGATGATGCGTGCTCCCGACGCACCGATCGGATGCCCGAGCGCACAGGCTCCGCCATGGACGTTCACCTTCTCATGGGGCAGGTGGAGTTCATGCATCGCCGCCATGGGAACCACCGCGAAAGCCTCGTTGATCTCGAAGAGATCGACATCCTTGATGTCCCAGCCAGTGCGCACGCCAAGCTTCCGCAACGCGTCGACGGGGGCAGTCGGAAAGAGATGCGGCGCCTGTGAATGGGTAGCATGGCCGATGATGGTCGCAAGCGGCATCCGCCCTTCCCGTTCGGCCTGCGACCGGCGCATGAGAACGAGCGCCGCGGCGCCGTCCGAAATCGAGCTGGAATTCGCGGCCGTCACCGTCCCCCCTTCGCGGAAAGCAGGGCGCAGGGTCGGGATCTTGTCGAGCCGGGCCTTGCCTGGCTGTTCGTCGATGCTCACGGCAATTTCGGCCTTGCCATCGTGGACGGTTACAGGCGTGATCTCCGCCTCGAAGTCTCCGCCGGCAATCGCCTTTTGCGCCCGCGTCAGCGATGCGACGGCGTAGGCGTCCTGCGCGTCGCGGGTAAAGCCGTAGGCCTCCGCGCAATCCTCCGCAAACGTGCCCATCAGCCGGCCCTTGTCATAAGCATCTTCGAGGCCATCCATGAACATGTGATCGATGACGCGGCCATGGCCCAGCCGATAGCCGCCGCGGGCGCGATCAAGCAGATATGGCGCATTGGTCATGCTCTCCATGCCTCCGGCGACCGCCACGCTGGCGCTTCCGGCGAGCAACAGGTCGTGTGCCAGCATCGTGGCCTTCATGCCCGAGCCGCACATCTTGTTGACGGTCGTGGCACCCGTCGAGACGGGAAGCCCTGCGCCAATCGACGCCTGACGGGCCGGCGCCTGCCCCAAGCCGGCCGAGAGCACGCAGCCGAACACCACTTCATCGATTTCTTCAGCACCGACGCCGGACCGGGCAAGCACCGCGCGAATGGCGGCCGCGCCGAGATCCGGAGCCGTCGCGCGCGAAAGCGCACCCTGGAAGCCGCCCATGGCCGTGCGCGCGGCGCCGACGATAACAACCGGATCTTGAGGCATTCCCTGCATCTCCTGCATCACTGCTCCTTCAACGCGCACCCATGCGCAAAGCTCCGTCGAGACGGATCACCGTTCCGTTGAGCATCCTGTTCTCACAGATGTGGCGGACAAGACCGGCATATTCCTCCGGACGGCCGAGACGAGAGGGGAACGGCACGCTCTTGCCGAGCGAATCCTGAACCTCTTGCGGCATACCCGCCATCATCGGCGTCTCGAAGATGCCGGGCGCAATCGAAACGACGCGGATGCCGTAGCGCGCAAGCTCGCGCGCGATCGGCAGTGTCATTCCGACGATGCCGCCCTTCGATGCCGAATAGGCGGCCTGGCCGATCTGCCCGTCGAAGGCGGCGACCGAGGCGGTGTTGACAATCACGCCCCGCTCACCGTCTTCGTCCGGCTCCTCCCTGGAGATCGCAGCGGCGGCGAGCCGGATCATGTTGAACGTACCGATAAGATTGATGCTGATTGCCCGCGTGAAAACGTCGAGTCGGTGCGGACCGTCACGACCGATCACTTTCTCGCCCGGGGCGATACCGGCACAGTTCACCAGACCATGGAGGTGTCCGAACGTATCCGTTGCGGCTCCGACGGCAGCCGCCGCGTCATCCTCCGACGTGACGTCGGTCTTCACGAAACGAACGCTGTTCCCGCACTCTGCGGCGACCTTCTCACCGAACTCGGCATTGACGTCAGCGATGATTGCCCGCGCTCCGGCGGCCGCGAGTGAGCGCACCACGGCAAGGCCGAGGCCCGAAGCTCCTCCGGTCACGACGAAGACTTTGCCTTCTATCAGCACGAAAACACTCCCGTTTCCGCGGGATGCAAGCCCGCAACCGCTCGACACGCCATGCCGTTCTCCTCTGCAGCATTTCGCTCGCGGACCAGCTCCTCGACCGACCCGTATTGCCGAACTCTAGGCGGACAGTATATTGCAAGCGATGACCAAAGCGGCAGGATTTTTTTGGACAGTTTTGCCATATCGGGAGAAGCGGAATGGCCGAGCCGGACAGACGGATGATATCGCCTTCCTTCATCGAGGAAGCGCTCGATTGCCTGCGGCGATACAGCAAGCCGACGGCGCCGGTCCTGGCGTCGGTGGGACTGCCGCCCGTAGTCGACGCTCCGGTCTCGGCCGAGATCTACGGCGCACTCTGGCTCGCCGTTGCGGCCGAAGTCGACGACGAGTTCTTCGGCATGGGTGCCCGGCCGATGCGCAATGGCAGTTTCACGCTTCTCTGCCATTGCGTGCTGCACGCGGCGACGCTGGAGCACGCCCTGCGGCGGGCGCTGCGCTTCCTGAACGTGATCCTGGAGGATCCCTCCGGCCGGCTCGAGATCAATGAGGGCCTCGCGGAAATCGTGCTCGAGGACAAGACGGGGCCGCGCTCGGCCTTTGCCTATCGTACCTACTGGATCCTCTTGCACGGCATCGCCTGCTGGCTGGTCGGCCGGCGCATTCCGATCCGCAAGGTAGATTTCCGTTGTGCCGAACCTGAACAGGGTGCCGATTACCGGCTGTTCTTCGGCGCACCGGTGCACTTCGGACAGCCGGTGAGCCGCCTGTCTTTCGACCGGCAACTGCTCCGGCTGCCGATCGCCCGCACCGAGCAGGCACTGAAGCAGTTCCTCAGGGGCGCGCCCGCCAACATCCTCGTGCGCTACCGCTACGACGCAGGTCTCGCAGCCGGTATCCGGCGCAGGCTGCGTCAGACCCCGCCGGCGAACTGGGGCGGCTTCGAGGACATTGCGGCACAGATGCGCATGTCGCCGTCGACCCTGCGCCACCGGTTGCAGGCCGAAGGCCGAAGCTTCGCCGGCATAAAGGACGAAATTAGGCGCGAGCGGGCCATGGAACTGCTGCTGAAGAGCCGAAGCAGCGTCGGCGAGATTGCCGTGCAGCTCGGCTTTTCCGAGCCGAGCGCCTTTCATCGCGCCTTCCGAAAGTGGACCTCCAGGAGCCCGGGTGTGTTTCGCCGTGAAGCCGCGGCAGCCCGGATCTTAGAGGTCGGACGCCAGCGCCGCTCGCCAACGACCGACATGGGAGGTGACATCGAATAGCGGGGAAATGACAGCCGGGTGTCCTGCCTGCGGCCGCACCCCGGCGAGCATCGCCGCGCCGAGCGCGGTGCCGCTCACGCCGCCTTCGGCGTCGATCATTACGTCACGACCGGTGATCGATGCCAGCGCGGCGAGGAAGACGCGATTCCGGCTCATTGGCCCCTCAACGACAATCGGGCCGGCAGCCTTTACGAGGTCGAGACATGTGACTGTCATCATCGCCACATAGAGCGAGACGGCGGCAATGCGCTCGGCATCCGAAGAAGGCTCGCCGATCCACCGTCCCTCGCAACCCTGGAAAGGTCCCGACCCATCTACGGCATTGGGTAGAACCATCACGGCCTTGGCAATCACCGCACGGGCGGCCAACTCCACTGCTTGCGGCGATGGTTCAGCAGCGCCTTGCGTCAGCATCTGGAATTCACGACCGCCCATGAAACGGGCCGATGGCACAGGGCGCGCGAAAGCATCGACATTCGAAAGCGTGTCACGCACCGGATCGAGACCCAAGGGATCGCTCCCGACTGCGAAACAGACGACCCAAGTGCCCGTCGATACGACCGAGAAAGGCGGCTGCCGCCCGACGAGATGCGGCAGCAAAGATGCGTTGGAATCGTGAATGCCGCAATAGACCGGTACGGCCGTATCGAGGCCGATCGCTGCGCGCACCTCCGGCTGCACCGGACCCAACACATCGAAGGCCGACCGGACGGGAGCCATCAGTGGACCGATCCCGAGCTTGTCTATGAGCGTCGAATATCTGCCCTGCCCCGGACTCCAGAGGTCGGTGTGACAACCGAGCGAGGTCACCTCGTTCGCAGCGACACCCGTCAGGCGAAAGGCCCAGTATTGCGGATAGGTGAGGATTGTCGCCACCCGGCCGAAAAGGTCCGGATAAAGGGACTTCTGGAAATGCAGCTGGGCGCCCAGATTGAGCCCGCCGGAGAGCCTGGGCGAGCAGGTCTGGGCAAAATCCGGGCGAAGCCGGTCATAGGCCTCACGGACGGCTCCAGGATATTCGAACTCGTAATCGAGCACCGGCAGCGCAAGGCGTCCTTGCGCGTCCAGCAGTGCGGCACTCGCCCCATGGGTGGTGATGGAGATCGCATCGAAGCCCGGAGCGCGGGCGAACTCGGCGAGCGCCGACAGGATGAACTTCCACAGCGCCTCGACGTCATAGTGGGGATAGGGCGCGGCGGCGATCACCCGGTTGGGTGTCCTGCGCACCGCAATCTCCGCACCGGTCGCACCGTCGAGCACCACCACCTTGGCATTGGTCTTGCCGATGTCGATGACGGCGACGCGGGCGTGTTGCGGGGCAGTCATGGCAGGTGGAACACCGGAACGAGATCGGTGGCAACCGGCGAGTTGTCCGGATTGCTTTCCATGATGTCGGCCATGTGCGCCCACCAGCGCTTCATCACCGGATGCTGCGGCAGGCTTGCCATGCCATGGTTCTTCGGTCGGCTGAGAACGCCGAAGAGCGTGTTGGTCTCGCGGTCGAGATGGATGGTGTAATCGCTCACGCCCGCGTCGTGCAGCAGGTCGACCAGTTCCGGCCAGATCTCGTCATGGCGCTTCCGGTATTCGGCCTCCATGCCCGGGAAGAGTTTCATCTTGAAGGCATGCCGTTCCAGTTCGCTCATCTTGCGGCCCTCGCCTGCTTGATGCGGCGGCCGATGATCGGCAGCGCGATGGTGACGATCAGAAGCAGGCCGATGAAGATCGACATGACGATGCCGGGCACGTTCAGAAGGCCGAGGCCGAAGGTCACGAGCCCCATGACGAAGGCGGCGATCACCACGCCGGCGGTCGTGCCGGCGCCGCCGAGGATCGATACGCCACCGAGCACCACCATGGTCACCACCTCGAGTTCCCAGCCTTGCGCGATCGACGGGCGGGTCGAGCCAAGACGCGAGGTCAGGCAGACGGCGGCGATCCCGCTCATCAGCCCCGTCAGCAGGAAGAGGATGAACTTCACCCGCTCGACCGGAATGCCGGAGAAACGCGCGGCGAGCGGATTGTTGCCGATCACATAGACATGCCGGCCGAAATTGGTCGCATGCAGCAGCACGGCGAACAGGGCGGCCATGACCAGGAACAGCACGAATTCGAAGGAGAACACCCAGAAGACATAGCCTTGGCCGAAGAAGGCGAAATCCGCCGGATACTTGCCATAAGCCTGGTCGCCGAGCACGATGTAGGAAATGCCGCGGAAAAGGCTCATCGTGCCGATGGTGACGACGATCGACGGAAGCTTCAGGCCGGCGATCATCAGACCATTGAAGGCGCCGCAGGCAAGGCCGGTACCGATGCCGATCGCCACCAGCCCCGGCGCGCCGACGCCCATCTGCGCCGCGTAACCCATGGCGGTGGAGGCGAGCGCGATGATCGCGGCGACCGAGAGGTCGATCTCGCCGGCAATGATCAACAGCGCCATGGCAAAGGCGATCATTGCCTTTTCGGTGAAGTTGAATGTGGCGTCCGACAGGTTCCATGCATCGAGGAAGTAGGGCGAGGCCAGCGAATTGGCGATGAAGATCGCCACCGCCACGCCGAACAGCAGCACTTCCCAGCTTCCGAGAAGCCGCTTCAGCGGCGTGCCCAGACGATCCGGGATCTGGCGACGGAGCGATGCAGTTTGAGACGTCGCGGTGCTCATGCGGCCACCTCCTGGCTGTCCTTGGCTGCGCGGTCGCGCAGAATGATACGGCCCTTCTTGGCCTCGGCACGGGCGTTGAAGACGACGGCGAGCACGATGACCACGCCGGAGATCGCCATCTGGGCAAAGGGCGAGATGCCGATGACCGGCAGCGCGTTCTTGATCACGCCGAGGAACAGCGCGCCGAGAACCGTGCCGATCACCGAGCCGATGCCACCGGCGATCGACACGCCGCCGATGACATTGGCCGCGACGCTGTCGAGTTCGAAGCCGGCGGCGATGTCGACATAGGCGACCGCGTAGCGCGACACCCAAAGATAACCCGCGAGCCCCGCCAGCGCGCCCGACAACACGAAGGCGAGGAAACGGGCTCGGCCGACATCGATACCCGCATAGACGGCGGCGGTCGGATTGCCGCCTGCCGCATAGGTCGAGCGGCCGAACGGCGTGCGGCTCAGCACGAACCAGATGATGAAGACGATTGCGATCGCCACCCATGACAGGATCGGCAGGCCGAGGACGGCGATGCGCGGCAGGTCCAGGAAGTCGGGCGTCATCTGATGGGCGTTGACCCAGCTGCCGCCCGACAGCACGAAGGCCATGCCGCGATAGATGGTGAGCGTGCCGAGCGTCACGACGATCGGCGGGATCTGCAGGAGCCAGACGAGGAAGCCGTTAATGGCGCCGAGGGCCGCACCGATGCCGATCGCGAGAACGATCAGCAGCGCCAGCGGCAGCCCCGGATAGGCGGCATCGAGCATCGCGACGGCCATGCCGGTGAAGGCGAGATTGGCGGCGACCGAGAGGTCGATCGACTTGGTGAGGATCACCGTCATCTGCCCGAGCGCCAGGATGATCAGGATCGACGTGTCGTTGAAGATCGTCGCCAGGTTGCCGGGCGTGGCGAAGTTCGACGCGCGCGTCGAGAAGCCGGCGATCATCACGACGATGATCAGCGCCAGCAGGATTTCGCGGTTCTTGAGAAGCCGTTGCATGTGTTCAGTCCTTAACCATTGCCGGTCGCCGCGCGGACCAGCGTCTCGGCGGAGAGCCCCTCGCGCGGATAGATGCCGGCCATCAGACCCTCGCGCATAACCATGACCCGGTCGGACATGCCGAGAATTTCCGGCAGTTCCGACGAGATCATGATGATCGAGAGCCCCTCGCCCGCGAGCTCCGAGATGAAGCCGTGCACGGCGGCCTTTGAGCCGATGTCGATGCCCTTGGTCGGCTCGTCGAGAATGATGACCTTCGGCCTGGTGGCGAGCCACTTGCCGATGACGACCTTTTGTTGGTTGCCGCCCGAAAGCGTGCCGACCGGCACGGAAAGGGCCGCCGCGCGCAGGTCAAGCCGTTCGGCATACTTGCGGGCGAGCCCGAATTCGTTGACGGCATTGAGGAAGCCGCGCGCCGAGGTGCGCGCGAGCGACGGCAGCGACATGTTCTGGTAGATCGGCATTTCGAGCGCGAGACCGTGCCGTCCGCGTTCTTCCGGAACATAGACGATGCCGGCGGCAATCGCATCGGCGGGCGTGCGGATCTCAATCTCCCGGCCCTCGAGCGAAAGGCGGCCGGAAGCGGGCGCCGTGATCCCGAACAGCGACTGGCAGAGCTCGGAGCGTCCGGCGCCGATCAGGCCGTAGACGCCGAGGATTTCGCCCTGCTTGAGGTCGAAGGAGATGTCGCGGAACTCGGTGTCGTGGCAATAACCGTCGACCGAAAGAACCGTCTTGCCGATGTTGACGGCAACCTTGGGGAACACGTCGTGCACGTCGCGGCCGACCATCAGGCGGACGATCTCGTCCTGCGGCGTGGTTTTCAGAGCGCCGGAACCGACCATCTTGCCGTCGCGGAAGACGGCGTAGTTCTCGGCGATTTCATAAAGCTCGTCGAACTTGTGGCTGATGAACAGGATCGCCTTGCCCTGGCGCTTGAGGCCCTCGACGATGCGGAACAGGTCGTCGATCTCCTTGCGCGACAGCGCCGCGGTCGGCTCGTCCATGATGACGATGCGCGCCTCGACCGAAAGCGCGCGGGCAATGGCGACCAGATGGCGCTGCGCGATCGACAGATCCTTGAGACGAATGGTCGGGTCGATATTGCTTTCGAGCTCCGCCAGAAGCTGGCGGGAACGCTGGTTGATGCTCTTCCAGTCGATCAGCCCGAAACGCGTGCGCGGTGCGTGGCCGAGAAAGATGTTCTCGCCGACGGTCAGTTCGTCGAACAGCACGGTTTCCTGGTGGATCGCGGTCACGCCCGCGTCAATCGCGCCTTGCGCATTGGCAAAGGTGATCGGCTGGCCGTCGATCAGGATCTCGCCCTCATTGGGACGGTAGATTCCGGTCAGGATCTTGACGAGCGTCGACTTGCCGGCGCCGTTCTCCCCGATCAGCGCCGTCACCTTGCCGGGATAGAGCGCGATGTTCACCCCATCGAGCGCCTTCACCCCCGGAAAGATTTGCGAAATGCCGCGCATTTCGAGAATCGGCGTGACGGCGGCGAGCGACGCATCGAGCTTTGGGGTTTGAACACTCATCATCAGGCTTTACCAAAATGGCTGTGAAGAAGGGCAAGGAATGACTCCCTCTTCTCCCCCACGGGGAGAAGGTGGCCCGAAGGGCCGGATGAGGGGGCGGCTGGCGCTGGGCCGAGCGGCCCCCTCATCGCCTCGCTATGCTCGGCACTTCTCCCCGTGGGGGAGAAGCGGCCGCTCGTCTGATCAGAAGATCTTCGAGAACTCGTCGATGTTCGACGAATTGTAGACGAAGGGATCGGCCATGGCGGCTTCGCCGTTGCCGCCGACCTTGATCTTGCCCATGCGGCCGGCCTCGATTTCCGCGCCCGGAGCACCGTCGGTGTCGCCCTTCACCAGGTGATAGGCGATCTGGGTTGCCGAGTAGCCGAGGTCGATCGGGTTCCAGATGGCGAATTCCTTGGTCGCACCCGACTTGATGGCGCCGGCCATTTCCGACGGCAGACCGAGGCCCGTCACATAGACCTGGCCGATCTTGCCGGCATCCTTGACGGCCTGCGAGGCGGCGAGAACGCCGACGGTCGTCGGAGCGACGATGACCTTGACGTTCGGCGAGGACGACAGGAGGCCGTTGGCTTCGCGGTAGCTCTTGTCGGCCAGGTCGTCACCATAGACGGTCGTGGCGAGGTTGAGGCCCGGGAAATCCTTGAGCTGCTTCTTCATTTCCTCGATCCAGATGTTCTGGTTGGTCGAGGTGGTGGTTGCCGACAGGATGGCGAAGTCGCCCTTGCCGCCTTCAAGATGGTTGGCGGCGAGTTGCAGGCACATCTTGCCGATCAGCTCGTTGGACGACGGGTTGAGGTGCATGATGCGGCCTTCGGCGGCAACGCCCGAATCCCACGAGATGACCTTGATGCCGCGCTGGGCAGCCTTCTTCAGCGCCGGAACGACGGCGTCCGGATCGTTCGCCGAGATCGCGATGGCATCGACGCCCTGGGCGATCAGCGAATTGATGACTTCGATCTGGCCTTCGGCCGTGGTCGTCGTCGGGCCGGTATAGATGATCTCGACGCCGCCGAGTTCCTTGGCGGCTTCCTCGGCGCCCTTGTTGGCGGCTTCGAAGAAGCCGTTGCCGAGCGACTTGACGACGAGCGCGATCTTCATGTCGGCCGCGTTGGCACCGGATGCCATGGCCATGGCGGCAAGGGCCACACCGGCGAGCAGTGTCTTGGACAGTTTCATTTCGTCTTCCTCCCAGGTTGATAGACTGTCTTGAACTCCCCACGCGGCCGGATCACATCATGCGACCGACGTGGTATCCTCCTTCTCGGACGAAGCCATCGGCTTGACCGTTATGAGTTTCACGCCGGCATCGGTGACCATGGCGGCCGCCTCATCCGGAATCTTGTCGTCGGTGATGATCGCCGAGACATTGTCGAGCGAACACAGGATCAGGCTCGAGCGCTTCGAGAACTTGCTGGAATCGACCATGATGATCAGTTCCTCGGCCTGACGCACCAGCTTCTGCTCGCTCTGGATGACCAGCGCGTCGGACTCCATCACGCCATGCGCATTGATGCCCTGCGCGCCGATGAAGATGCGCCGCGCATAGAAATTGCGGATCGCATCATTGTCGAAGGGCGACAGGATCAGGCTCTGGTCGCGATAGATCGCCCCGCCCGGCACCGAGACCGTGCACTTCGAATGCTTGACCAGATGCTCGGCGATGGCGAACGAATTGGTCATGACCTGCAGGCGGCGCGCCGACATGAAATGCACCATCTGGAAGGTCGTCGTGCCCCCGTTGATGATGATCGAATCGCCTTCATCGCACAGATCGACGGCAGCGCGCGCAATTGCGCGTTTCTTGTCGATATTGACCGATTCCGAAACGCGGAACGGTCGTGCGGCGAGATTTCCGAGCTGCGGCGGATGCACTGCCTCGGCGCCACCACGGACCCGGCGGAGCTTTCCCTGCACATGAAGCGCGGCGATGTCGCGGCGGATCGTGGCTTCGGAAGCCTCGGTCAGCTCGGCGATATCCTGCACGGTGATGACCGGCTTTTCCTGGATCGCGCTTAGTATGATGCGATGACGTTCGCGTTCGTGCATGGGCTCCTCCTGAGCATGATTTATTCGGATTGCATTTACGTTGTCAATCACAAACGATCAAAAAAGATAATGTTGCGTCGCACAATGAATGTTTGTGATCGAAATTGATTGACAAGCGCCGGACGGATGCGCGATACCGTGCACCAGAAGGAGCTGGGTCGCCTGTCGGGTTACCCACGAATCGATACGCACAGGGAGGAAGCAATGACGGGCCAAACCCGCCTTCTCGAAAACCGTTGGGACGACGCTCACGCTGCAAAGCTCGACGAGCCCGGCAAGCTGCTCTACCGCTCCAATCTCTTGGGCGCCGACAAGCGCATCACCAATTACGGTGGCGGCAACACTTCGGCCAAGGTCATGGAAACCGATCCGCTGACCGGCGAGAAGGTTCGTGTGATGTGGGTCAAGGGTTCCGGCGGCGACGTCGGCACGATCAAGCTCGACGGCTTCTCTACCCTCTACATGGACAAGCTCGAGGCGCTAAAGACCCTGTACAAGGGCGTCGAGGACGAAGACCGCATGGTCGGCTTCCTGCCCCACTGCACCTTCAACCTGAACCCGCGCGCCGCCTCGATCGACACGCCGCTGCATGGTTTCGTACCCTTCACCCATGTCGACCACATGCATCCGGATGCGATCATCGCGATCGCCGCCTCGAAGAACTCCAGGGAACTGACGCAGAAGATCTTTGGCGCCGACATCGGCTGGCTGCCCTGGCGCCGCCCCGGCTTCCAGCTCGGCCTCGACCTCGAAGCCTTCGTCAAGGCGAACCCGACCGCCAAGGGCGTCGTGCTGGAAAGCCACGGCCTGTTTACCTGGGCGAATGACGCCAAGGACTGCTACCTTCTGACGCTCGAGATCATCAACAAGGCGATCGAGTGGTTCGCCAAGGAAACCGAAGGCAAGACGATCTTCGGCGGAGCGGTTGCCAAGAGCCTTCCGGAAGCCGAACGCCGCGCCATCGCCGCGAAACTGATGCCGGAGATCCGTGGCCGCATCGGCAAGACTGAGCGCAAGCTCGGTCACTTCGACGACCAGGCCGCCGTCCTCGAATTCGTCAATTCGAAGGAACTGGAGCCGCTCGGTTTACTCGGCACCTCCTGCCCCGACCACTTCCTGCGCACCAAGATCCGTCCGCTGATCGTCGATTTCGATCCGGCCAAGCCCGATGTGGACGCCGTGATCGCCGGCCTCGACAAGGCGCTCGAAGACTACCGCGCCGACTACACGCGCTATTACGAGACCTGCAAGCACGACAATTCGCCGAAGATGCGTGACCCGAACCCGGTCATCTTCCTCGTGCCCGGCGTCGGCATGCTGTCCTTCGCCAAGGACAAGGCGACCGCCCGCATCGCCGGCGAGTTCTATGTCAACGCCATCAACGTCATGAAGGGCGCCTCGACGGTCTCGGAATATCAGGGCCTGCCCGAACAGGAAGCCTTCGACATCGAGTACTGGCTGCTCGAGGAAGCCAAGCTCCAACGCATGCCGAAGCCGAAATCGCTGGCCGGCCGCGTGGCCTTCGTCACCGGCGGCGCCGGCGGTATCGGCCGCGCCACGGCCGAACGCCTGATGTCCGAAGGCGCCTGCGTGGTGCTCGCCGACATCGACGCCAATGCGCTCGCCGACACGCTTGCCGACTTCTCCAAGCGTTATGGTGGCGACAGCGTTCGTTCCGTCACGCTCGACGTGACGAAGGAAGAGGCCGTCACCTCGACCTTCGCGGAAGCCTGCATCGAATTCGGCGGCGTCGACATCCTCGTCTCCAATGCCGGCATCGCCTCTTCCGCTCCGGTCGAGGACACCACGCTTGCCATGTGGAACAAGAACATCGACATCCTGGCAACCGGCTACTTCCTCGTCTCCCGCGAAGCTTTCCGTCTGTTCCGCCGTCAGGCGATTGGTGGCAATATCGTCTTCGTCGCCTCGAAGAACGGCCTCGCCTCCTCGCCGAACGCATCCGCTTACTGCACCGCCAAGGCCGCCGAGATCCATCTCGCACGCTGCCTGGCGCTCGAAGGCGCAGACGCCGGCATTCGCGTCAACACGGTCAATCCGGATGCGGTGCTGCGCGGCTCGAAGATCTGGAACGGCGAATGGCGCGAACAGCGTGCGGCGTCCTCCAAGATCGAGGTCACCGATCTGGAGGAACACTATCGCAAGCGTTCGATGCTGAAGCTCAACGTCTTCCCTGAGGACATCGCCGAGGCGATCTACTTCCTCGCCTCCGACCTCTCCGCCAAGTCGACCGGCAACATCATCAATGTCGATGCCGGTAACGCCCAGAGCTTCACGCGCTGAGCAAGCTTTAGCACCCCCTCTGCCCTGCCGGGCATCTCCCCCACAAGGGGGGAGAAGAACAGGAGTTGACCGAGCGTAACCGCGATGACTTTGCTTGGCGCACAAGGCATCGGCAAACGCGAGTTAAGTCTCCCCCCTTGTGGGGGAGATGTCACGAAGTGACAGAGGGGGAATACCTTTGGGAGGAAAACAATGACCGATCAGAAAATCGCCGCCGACGTCATCGCGGCCGAGAACGACAAGCGCGCTTCAGCGCTCAAGTCCGACTATGCGGCGCTCGGCGAAAAGCTCGCCCGCGGCAATGTCGACATCGAGGCGGTCACCGCCAAGGTCGCGGAATTCTTCGTCGCCGTTCCCTCCTGGGGTGTGGGCACCGGCGGCACCCGCTTTGCCCGTTTCCCGGGCCTGGGCGAACCGCGCCATATCTTCGACAAGCTCGACGATTGCGCCGTCATCCACCAGCTGACGCGCGCCACGCCGACGGTCTCGCTGCACATTCCCTGGGACAAGGCCGATCCGAAGGATCTGAAGGCCAAGGGCGAGGCGCTGGGCCTAGGCTTCGACGCGATGAACTCCAACACCTTCTCGGATGCGCCCGACCAGGCCCATTCCTACAAGTTCGGTTCGCTCAGCCACGTCGACGCGGCGACCCGCGCCCAGGCCGTCGAGCACAACATCGAATGCATCGAGCTCGGCGAGGCGATCGGTTCCAAGGCGCTCACCGTATGGGTCGGCGACGGCTCGAACTTCCCCGGCCAGACGAACTTTACCCGCCAGTTCGAGCGCTATCTCGCCGCGATGGCGGATATCTACAAGGCGCTCCCCGACGACTGGCGGATCTTCTCCGAGCACAAGATGTACGAGCCGGCCTTCTATTCGACCGTCGTGCAGGACTGGGGCTCCAACCTCCTGATCGCCCAGACGCTGGGCGACAAGGCCTTCTGCCTGGTCGACCTCGGCCATCACGCGCCGAATACCAATATCGAGATGATCGTCGCCCGGCTGATCCAGTTCGGCAAGCTCGGCGGCTTCCATTTCAACGATTCGAAATATGGCGACGACGACCTAGACGCCGGCTCGATCGAGCCTTACCGCCTCTTCCTCGTCTTCAACGAACTGGTCGATGCCGAACATCGCGGCGTGAAGGGCTTCCATCCGGCGCACATGATTGACCAGAGCCACAATGTCACCGATCCGATCGAGAGCCTGATCTCCAGCGCCAACGAGATCCGCCGTGCCTATGCCCAGGCCCTGCTGGTCGACCGCGCGGCCCTTGCCGGATTCCAGGAGGGCAATGACGCCCTGATGGCGACCGAGACGCTGAAGCGGGCCTACCGCACCGATGTCGAGCCGATCCTCGCCGAAGCCCGCCGCCGCGCCGGCGGCGCGATCGACCCGGTCGCCGCCTACCGCGCCAGCGGCTATCGTGCCAGGGTCGCAGCCGAACGGCCGGCGACAAAAGGCGGGTCCGGCGGTATCGTGTGATCCGGCACCAACAGCACAGGAAAACATCGACACACCGCGCTCCGGTCGTTCCGGAGCGCGTTTGCATGCGTATCAGATGAGCATCCGGCCGTCTCGTCGCCCTCCGCCGGACGCAAGCGAAAGCCGGTGTGGCACAGCCGCCGCACCTCGTAATTTGCCGACACTGCATCCGGGGAAAGGGCACTCACCGGCAGGCTCCGGCAAGACCTGGTTAACCTTTATTTTTTAGTAAGATCATCAGCGTCCGTTGTTCGTGTTCGAGAGATGTGCAGGTAGCCATGCGTTTCAGCCGTTCGAATTTCTCAAGATTTACCAGTGACTTGGAAGAGGAACGGAAGGGATCGGAGGCCGGACGTGAAAAGCCGCACAAGCCGGCGGTAAATCCGGCGGACCCGCAGACGGCAGCTTCGGGCGACACGGCGGGCAACACCGATTCGATTGCAGCGAGCGAGATAGAAGGCCGCGACGCCCCGATCTGGCAGAGGGCTTTCGTGCTTGGTCCTAACGTCCGCTTCACCCGCACGCCTGATACCGCGCTCTCAAAGCGTGTGCCCGCCGCTCAGACGATCCAGCCCGTAATCGCCACCGCCCCTTCCCAGACCTCCGAACCTGTGGCGAGCGCGCCCGTCACCGCCGTACCACCGCGTACCTCGGCAGAGAGCGCCGAACGCGTGATCGCGCGACCGCAATTCCTGCCGCAACCGCCGGACGCCAAGGGCGCGCGGGCGCTCAGCTATCGTCTCCGCCGTGAACTTGCCCGAAGCCCGGCCGAGGAAACCCTGTCTGCAACCGCGGCGTCCGACAGCCTGCAGGTGGAAGCGGCGGCCGCCCCGAACGTGACCCATAACGCCACTGTGAGCTTCGAGGCTCCCGAGGTGGGGCAAACCGAATCTCCGACAACTATCGCGCCGGTCCGTGCCACTAGCGGAGAGGCTTACCCGCTATCGCCGACGGCCTTCCTCTCCGATCACGTCTTCTGGGAGGCAATGATAGAGCTCGATGATCGAGCCGCGCAGACGAGACTCCTGCCTCAGCCCGCGGAGCCTAAGATCGCCACGGTTCCCGTGGCGGCAGCCGTGGCTGAAACATCTGCACGCTCGGTGCCCGTCCAGGTGAATGCACCGGCCTTCACCCCGCCCGCCGCGGATGCGGAGTGGTCCGTCACCTCGCTCTACCGGCAGGTTGATCTTCGTCGATCCGACTCGACCGTCGCCGCAAATCAGACCGTTCCCGAGGCGATTGTTGTTGCCGAACCGACAGCCCCGTTCGAACCGGTGGCCGACGAGAAGACCGTACCGTCCGCCATAGAGGTCGCTGAACGTCCCGCCCTCCGCGGTCGCTCGGCGGATATCCATGCACCGTCGGACGGGGGATACGAGTTTCCTTCGATCGATCTCCTGCAATTGCCGCAGTACCGTGAGACACATACGATGACACCGGAAGCGCTGGAGCAAAGCGCCGGCCTGCTCGAGAGCGTTCTCGAAGACTTCGGCGTCAAGGGCGAGATCATCGACGTTCGCCCCGGCCCGGTCGTCACGCTCTACGAATTCGAGCCGGCTCCGGGCGTCAAATCCTCCCGCGTCATCGGCCTTTCCGACGATATCGCCCGTTCGATGTCGGCGCTCTCTGCGCGCGTCGCCGTGGTGCCGGGCCGCAACGTGATCGGCATCGAACTGCCGAACCCTGTCCGCGAGACCGTCTACTTCCGCGAACTCATCGAATCGCGGGACTACAGCGAGACCCGCTTCCAGCTGCCGGTCTGCCTCGGCAAAACCATCGGCGGCGAGCCGGTCATCGCCGAACTCGCGAAGATGCCTCACCTGCTGGTTGCCGGCACGACCGGCTCGGGCAAGTCGGTCGCCATCAACACGATGATCCTGTCGCTGCTCTATCGGCTCAAGCCGGAAGAATGCCGCCTGATCATGGTCGATCCGAAGATGCTCGAACTGTCCGTCTATGACGGGATCCCGCATCTCCTGACACCGGTCGTCACCGACCCGAAGAAGGCGGTGATGGCACTGAAGTGGGCCGTGCGCGAGATGGAGGACCGCTATCGCAAGATGTCGCGCCTCGGCGTGCGCAATATCGACGGTTACAACGGCCGCGCCGCCACCGCCCGCACTAAGGGCGAGACCATCCTCTGCACGATCCAGTCGGGCTTCGACCGCTCCACCGGCGAGGCGATCTACGAGCAGGAAGAGATGGACCTCTCGCCGATGCCGTACATCGTCGTCATCGTCGACGAGATGGCAGATCTCATGATGGTCGCCGGCAAGGAGATCGAAGGCGCGATCCAGCGGCTCGCGCAGATGGCCCGTGCGGCGGGCATCCATCTGATCATGGCGACACAGCGCCCGTCGGTCGATGTCATTACCGGAACGATCAAGGCGAATTTCCCGACACGCATTTCCTTCCAGGTGACGTCGAAAATCGACAGCCGTACCATTCTCGGCGAACAGGGCGCCGAACATCTGCTCGGCCAGGGTGACATGCTGCACATGATGGGTGGCGGTCGCATTGCGCGCGTGCATGGCCCGTTCGTCTCCGACCACGAGGTGGAGAAGGTGGTCGCACACCTGAAAACCCAAGGGCGCCCGGAATACCTGGGTACGGTGACGGAGGATGCAGACGAAGCCGAGACAGACGAAGACGAAGCAGTCTTCGATCGCTCGGCTATGGGCGAGGAGGATGCCACCGATCTCTACGACAAGGCGGTGAAGATCGTCATGCGCGACAAGAAGTGCTCGACCTCCTACATCCAGCGCAAGCTCTCCATCGGCTACAACCGCGCAGCGTCCCTCGTCGAACGGATGGAGCAGGAGGGACTTGTCGGCCCCGCCAATCATGTCGGAAAACGCTCGATCATCGCCGATGGCTCAGAGCGCGGCGACGGCGCAGTCTGACGGAAGACACGAGACAGGTGCGGGCGCGCCGGCAGCGGCCGGCCCAGACATGTAACCCACGAGGGCTTCGACGAGCGCGCGGCCATTTCCGGCCGCTCAGTCGGCAGGTCGCTTGCTATGCCCTGACATATCGTCGACGCGA
The DNA here is from genome assembly GCF_048159625.1 of Ciceribacter azotifigens. Lineage (NCBI taxonomy): Bacteria > Pseudomonadati > Pseudomonadota > Alphaproteobacteria > Hyphomicrobiales > Rhizobiaceae > Ciceribacter > Ciceribacter azotifigens. The sequence goes on from NZ_JBLQTA010000012.1 coordinate 137,861, forward strand.
GGAGACATCTCCCGATCATCGCCGTCCGCCCATGCAGGACGCGCATGGCGGAGAACAGCCCGCGCACGTCGACAGTTCCTCCCGGCGCATGCGGGGATTATGGCCAGATCCGCGGCCGCGCTCAATTCAAGCTCTGTTCATCCCCGTGCATGCGGGGAGCATGATTGGGAGGGCCG
>NZ_JBLQTA010000013.1:0-133834 GCF_048159625.1 Ciceribacter azotifigens
CGACCCCAACCTTGGCAAGGTTGTGCTCTACCCCTGAGCTACACCCGCTCATATCCGCGATCCGGGGGTAGTCGGTGGATCGTGGGTCGTCCGCGTTGCGGCGACGGGCGCTATATGGCCCAACCGTTTTTCAAATGCAACAGGGAAATGACGAAATCGTCCAGAATTTTTTCAACTTGTTGGGAAACAAGGGAAAACGCCCGCCTGAGCAACGACATCTGTGATTGCCAACACAAGTCGCCGACCGTATCAATCAATCATTCTACCGGACAATCCCGCCCCTCGAACCCCTTCCCGAGAGACTGCCATGACGAATAGCCCAAAAACCTCCGACGACCTCTTCCGGTTGCTCGATGAGCTGAAGATCGCTCACAAGACCAAACATCATCCACCCGTCTTCACGGTTGCAGAGTCCGTCGCGCTTCGCGACGAGATCCCTGGCGGCCACACCAAGAACCTCTTCGTCAAGGACAAGAAGGACCGGTATTTTCTCCTGACCGTCGAGGAGAACGCTGTCGTGGACCTGAAAACGGTTCACACCGTCCTCGGTGCGTCCGGCCGCGTCTCCTTCGGCAGACCCGAGAAGCTCATGGAATACCTCGGCGTCATTCCGGGGGCGGTGACCGTCTTCGGAGCGATCAACGATACCGGTCACAACGTCACGTTCGTGCTCGATTCCGATCTCATGAAGGAAGACATCATCAACGGCCATCCTCTGTCGAACGACGCGACGACATCGGTGGCTCGAGACGACTTGCTGCGCTTTCTTGAAGCAACCGGGCATACACCGCTTGTCTTGAAAGTAACGGCCTGACATACGATCTTAGCGACACACCGAAGGTCCCGGGCGGCCATCAACGGCGGAGTATTTTGATGAGCGACAACAACAATCCCTATAGCGGTTTTGGTGGCCAGATGACGGGTCATGCTCATATGGGAGATACACCGCCGCGAAACCACATCAGGGACACGACGACCGCCGGCTTTGCGAAGGATGTTTTGGAAGAATCACGCAAGCAGCCGGTACTGGTCGATTTCTGGGCACCGTGGTGCGGACCGTGTCGCCAGCTCGCGCCGGTAATCGAAAAGGTGGTCGGAGAATCAAACGGCCGAGTCAAACTGGTAAAGCTCAACATTGACGATCATCCGGCCATTCCTGGGCAGCTCGGCATTCAGTCGATCCCGGCTGTCGTCGCCTTCGTCAATGGCCAGCCGGTAGACGGGTTCATGGGCGCCGTTCCCGAGAGTCAGGTCCGGCAATTCATCGAGAAGCTCGCAGGCCCCGCAGACAACGCCGGCGAAGCCGAATTGACCGCGGCGCTCGACGAGGCCGACGGTCTCGTCGCTGCAGGAAACTTCGAAGATGCCGCACAGCTTTTCGGAGCCGTAATGCAAGCCGATCCCGAAAACGTGCGTGCAATAGCCGGCATCGCGGAATGCATGCTTGGAACCGGTCAGCACGAACGCGCGTCGCAGCTCGTTGCCAATCTTCCCGAGACCCTCTCCAAGGCGCCGGAACTGCAGGCGGTCGCCAAGAGACTGGAGCAGATCAACGAGGCTCGCAAGCTCGGCGATCCGCAGGCTCTCGAGCATGAACTGGCTCTCGACCCGGACAATCACGAGGCGCGCATAAAGCTCGCCAAGATTCTCAACGTGCAGGGCCGGCGCGAGGAAGCGGCGGAACATCTGCTCATAATCATGCGCCGCGACCGCACTTTCGACGACGATGGTGCTCGTCGCCAGCTCCTACAGTTCTTCGACGTTTGGGGCCCGAAGGATCCGGTGACTGCCATGGCCCGCAGGAAGCTTTCGTCAATTCTGTTTTCCTGACGACGGATCTCGCGCCTCTTGAGTTCGCCTCGGCGCGAACCACATATTGAGAGGTATGGGTGGTCTCTCTGTCCGTACCGGGAGTGCGTAGATGAAAGTCGGCAACGCTAGATATCTGACTGAAAAAGACCTGCCGGAGATCCTGCCGGTCTTTCCCTTGAGCGGCGTTCTATTGCTGCCCGGCGGACAGTTGCCACTCAATATCTTCGAACCACGTTATCTGGAAATGTTTGATGCGACGCTCGCCGGCAATCGGTTGATCGGCATCGTTCAGCCGGCATTCCAGGGGACATCCGCAGGCGAACCTGCATCAGGACGGGCGCTCTGCCAAGTCGGTTGTATTGGTCGGATCACGTCCTTCGGCGAGACGGGTGATGGGCGCTACATCGCGTCTCTCGGTGGCGTCTGCCGTTTCCGACTGATGGAGGAAATCGCAGGCCATCGCCCCTACCGTAGTTTTAAAATTGCACCCTTTTTTGCCGACCTTTCCGACGCGGACGAAGAGGCAATGATCGATCGTAACGCACTCCTCGCCGCGTTCCGCGCCTACCTTGAAGCGAACAAGCTGGAAGCGGACTGGGAAAGCGTCGAGCGCGCAAGCAACACGACGCTCGTGACCTCCCTGTCCATGATGTCGCCCTTCGGTCCGGCGGAAAAGCAAGCCCTCCTCGAGGCCCCCGACATGCGCAGCCGTGCCGAAACGCTGATTGCGATCACCGAAATCGCTCTGGCACGCGAGTTCGGTGACCCCGACACGATTCTCCAGTAGGACGACCGGCATGGACAGCCGAACGAGCACGATCGATCCGAAGCTTCTGGAGCTTCTCGTCTGCCCATTAACCCAGGGCCGGCTTACCTATGACCGGCAGAAAAACGAGCTGGTTTCGGAAAAGGCAAAGCTTGCCTACCCCATACGGGACGGTGTCGCCATCATGCTCGTATCGGAAGCACGAAGGCTGGAGGACTGACGGCGCTGCCGATCACAACGGCTGGCCCGCGAGAAGTCGCGGCCGCTCAGCGCCTCCTCCGGTTCCTGCCGCCTCATGGATGAAGTAGGATTTCAGTCCCGGTAACCGGTCCACGAGACCAAGGCCGAAATCGCGCACGGCCCGGATCGGCGACAGGTCGTTCGAGAACAGACGGTTCAGGACGTCGGTCGTCACGCCCATCCGGAACGTGTCGAAGCGGCGCCACTCCTGGTACCGCTCCAGGACGTTGAGATCACCGATGTCCAGGCCGATACGGTCCGCATCGACCACCGTCTGAGCAAGTGCTGCCACGTCCTTGAAGCCGAGATTCAGACCCTGGCCGGAGATCGGATGGATGCCATGGGCGGCATCCCCGGCAAGAGCAAGTCGCGGGGCGACGAAGGCGCGCGCCAATGTCAGTCCGAGCGGGAAGGCACGCCGATCGCCGACCGCGCGTATCGGACCAAGCTTATGACCGAAGCGGCGCTCCAGTTCTTCCTCAAAGACGAGATCGTCAGCGGAAACCAGCCGGTTGGCCTCGTCAGTACGCTCGGTCCATACGAGGGACGAGCGGTTGCCCTTGAGCGGCAGGATGGCAAAGGGGCCAGCGGGAAGGAAATGCTCTTCCGCGCAGCCTTCATGTGGCCGCTCATGCTCGACGGTCGTGACAATGCCCGACTGACCGTAGTCCCAGGTAACCGTCTTTATCCCGGCCATGTCGCGGAGCTTGGAACGAACGCCGTCACAGGCGACGACGAGCCGGGCGGAAAGCACCGTTCCGTCGGAAAGCGTCAGAGACGCGGCGGCAGGACCATTTTCAAGTCCGGTCGCACGCAACCCGTGCCGAATGACGACGCCAGCCTTCGCGCAGGCGTCTCTCAGTGCTCCCACCATGGCCACATTGGGGATCATGTGTGCGAATGGCCGCCCCTCCTCGACTGCACCGTCGAAGGTAAGGAAGACCGGCCGGACCGGGTCGGAAGTCTTCGAATCGGTCACGATCATTTTGGTGATCGGCTGAGCCTCCGGCTCGATCCGCTCCCAGATTCCGAAGACTTCCAGCATGCGTATGGCGGCCGCGATGATCGCCGAGGCTCGGGGATCCTTCTTCCAGGCGTCCTGCGGGGCGGCCTCGACGACCTCCACGGACAGGTGGGGCGCGGCCTGTTTGACCGCCAGCGCCACCGAAAGTCCGACATATCCGCCGCCGACGACCAACATATCCAACATCGCGCACTCCATTAGCACTTGTGTCTGATAAGGCTCCTATATAGATCAGCCTTGAACTTCTTCCTACATGCGAGGTCTTCATAGCATGCTGCAGCAGAACGAAGAACCCAGCGCGATGGACGGTCTTATCAAAACCCTCGATATCGAGAAGCTGGAGGAAAACCTCTTTCGCGGAAGCAGCCCCCAGAACGGCTGGCAACGCGTTTTCGGGGGCCAAGTCATCGCGCAGGCGTTAATGGCGGCGCAGCGCTGCGTCGAGGCTGACCGTCTCGTCCATTCCCTCCACGCCTATTTCATGCGGCCCGGAGATCCGTCCGTGCCGATCATATACCAGGTCGAGCGCATCCGTGACGGCGCAAGCTTCACCACTCGCCGTGTTGTCGCGGTCCAGCACGGCAAGGCGATCTTCTCGATGTCGGCCTCCTTCCAGGTGGAAGAACCTGGCTTCGACCACCAGGTAGCGATGCCGCAAGTTCCGCCAGCGGAGCAACTGATCGGTGAAAAGGAGTTCAGGGAAATCTTCCTTGCCGATGCGCCAGAGAATGTGCGGCGATACTGGGGACGCAACCGTCCGATCGAGATCAGACCAGTTTCGCTCGTCCACTACGTCTCGAAGGAGAAGCTGGAGCCGACCGCTCACATCTGGGTCCGGGCCGTTGGTGAAGTTCCGGACGATCATCGCTATCGGGCCGCCATCCTTGCCTATCTTTCCGACATGACGCTGCTGGACACCTCCCTCTATGCGCACGGTACGTCGATTTTCGATCCCAGTCTTCAGGTTGCAAGCCTCGACCACGCGATGTGGTTTCATCGTCCCTGCGATCTCCGAGACTGGATGCTTTATACGCAGGACAGTCCGAGTGCATCGGGCGCCAGAGGCATGACGCGCGGGAGCCTCTATTCGCGGTCTGGTCACCTTATCGCTTCGGTGGCGCAGGAGGGGCTGATCCGCAATCGTGCAAATGATGAAAACGAAGGCAAAAAATAGAATCTGCCTAGAGTTTGATCAAATCAATGCCCAATCCGTGCCGCCTTATTGAAGGGCCGCGTTATAGATTTTATATTTCAATAGCTTAGATGGCAGCCAGAATCTGGCACGCCCTTTGAATGTCTCATGCCGGTCGCTGATCAATTCATGTCGCAGCGGCAAGGAGAGTCGGCTCCGAGCCGAGGACAAACAAAGGATGGGACGCCAGATGAAAATTGTAATGGCCATTATCAAGCCGTTCAAGCTGGACGAGGTGCGCGAAGCCCTCACAGCAGTCGGCATACAAGGCCTCACCGTAACCGAAGTAAAGGGTTACGGCCGCCAAAAGGGCCACACCGAAATTTACCGCGGCACCGAGTATGCCGTCAGCTTCCTGCCCAAGCTCAAGATCGAAATCGCCGTAGCCTCGGAGCTCGCCGACAAGGCGGTCGAGGCGATCGCGGCCGCTGCCAAGACAGGCCAGATCGGGGACGGCAAGATCTTCGTCTACTCAATCGATCAGGCCGTGCGTATTCGCACCGGCGAAACCAATTCCGAAGCCCTGTAAAGAATGGCCGCTAGGGGAGTCTTTCTGATGTCATTTTCCAAGTCTTCTTCCACCTGCGCCCGGGTAGGCGCCGTCTCGGCCGCCCTGTTGGCGCCGGTCGTGTCATTTGCGCAGGATGCCGCTCCCGCGGCCGCCGAGGCCGCTGCCGCTGCTCCGGTCCCGGACAAGGGCGACACGGCATTCATGTTCCTCGCCACGATCCTCGTTCTCTTTATGGTGATCCCCGGTCTCGGCCTGTTCTACGGCGGCCTCGTCCGAGCCAAGAACATGCTCTCCGTTCTAATGCAATGCACCGTCATCGCCGCTACGGTCATGATCGTCTGGGTGCTCTATGGCTATTCCTTTGCCTTCGGCGGCTCGACAAGCCCGTTCTTCGGCGGCTTTGCCAAGACCTTCCTTGCCGGCGTCACGAAGGATAGTACGGCAGCAACCTTCTCACAGGGCGTCGTCATTCCGGAATATATCTTCATGTTGTTCCAGATGACCTTTGCTGCTATCACGCCCGCCCTGATCATCGGCGCCTTTGCCGAACGCATCAAATTCTCGGCCTCGATTCTTTTCTGCCTGCTCTGGGTCACCTTCGTCTACTTCCCCATCGCTCATATGGTCTGGGATGCGAACGGCTATCTCTTCGGTCTCGGCGCGCTGGATTTCGCAGGCGGCACCGTCGTGCACATCAATGCCGGCGTCGCCGGGCTCATCGGTGCCCTGCTGGTCGGCAAGCGTGTCGGCTACGGCAAGGACATGATGGCCCCCCACTCCATGACCCTCACCTATGTCGGCGCCGCCATGCTGTGGGTCGGCTGGTTCGGCTTCAACGCTGGCTCCAACCTCGAAGCTTCGGGCGGCGCGATGCTCGCAACCGCCAACACCTTTGTCGCTACCGCAGCCGCCATCCTTTCCTGGAGCGCTGTCGAAGCCTTCACCCGAGGGAAGTCCTCGATGCTGGGCGCCGCTTCAGGCATGATCGCCGGGCTCGTCGCTATCACTCCGGCTGCCGGTCTCGTCGGCCCGATGGGCGCGATCATCATGGGTCTGCTGGTTTCGCCGCTCTGCTACTTCTTCGTCTCCGTCGTAAAGAACAAGTTCGGTTACGACGATACCGCCGACGTCTTCGGCGTCCACGGCGTGGGTGGCATGTTCGGAGCGCCTGCGACCGGGATCTTCACCAGCGCTTCGCTCGGCGGCGTAGGCTATGTCGGCGAGCAGACCATGGGTGGCCAGTTTCTGGTTCAGCTCCAGGCCGTCGTGGTCACGCTCGTCTGGACCGGTATCGGCTCCGCAATCCTCTACAAGATCGTCGACGTCATCATCGGGCTTCGCGTACCGGTCGAATCGGAGCGCGAAGGTCTCGACCTCGCCTCGCACGGCGAGGCAGCCTATCACAGCTGAGATCATAGCCGCGCCGGCGGGTCCGGCGCGGGTTCCGCTTATGACGCGGTCGTGATTACGACACTCCCGAGCCCAGGCTTTCCCGCCTGGGCTTTTCCTTATTGCGGACACGCTGCCAGCGGTCGCGGATGCTGCTGGATGGTTAATGAGCCATTAACCGTCCCTCCATTACTGTGCGGCGAAGGGCGAGAGCGCCGGAAAGCCACAGAACGCCGTCTTACGCGCGAACGAATCTCGAAACGGGCAGGCACGACATGAACAGAGGTACCTCGGTGATGATGGGAGAGCATGGCGACCGTCCCGCCTTGACGGCGTTCCTCCTCCGGCAACTTCTCACACTGGCCGGCTTCGCGCTTTTCGTGCTGCTGACGCTCGCGGTCGCGGCACTGGCAACATGGAGCGTCTCGGACCCCAGTTTCTCCTACGCGACGGCGAACGAACCGACGAACATACTCGGCCGCGGCGGTGCAGCCTTCGCGGACCTCATGCTGCAGTTTCTCGGCCTTGCAAGCGTCATCGCTCTGCTTCCCGTCCTCGCGTGGTCTCTGGCGCTTATCACCAGCCGTCCGATACACCGCTTTCCGGCGCGCCTCGGCGCCTGGGCAATCGGATCGCTTCTCTCCTCAGCCGTCATCGGCTGCTTTCCGCCGCCCTTGACCTGGCCAATTCCAAACGGAATTGGTGGCGTTCTCGGTGACGCCATTCTTCGCTTTCCGGGGCTGTTTATCGGCAGCTATCCGACAGGAACAGCCTCCATGATCGTCGGCGTCGTCTTGGCCGGCCCTGCGGTATGGTCGATGCTCTTCGCCGCCGGTCTCGTCGGCAAGGCGGACGAAGATGAACCGGGCATCGCGCCGGTCAAACCGATGAAGGCAACGCGGATCGAGCCTGCTTTCGAAGACGAGACGGACGAGGACGATGGCGGCTGGCTCGCGCTCGGAGCGATTGCCCACAGCTGGTATACGGCCCGCGCCCGGATCCGGCGCCTGCTGGGCCTTAAGCCGCCCGAACACAACCGGAACCGGTTCGACCAGCCCTACGACTTCAACGAGGACGAGTTCGGCCCGCTGAACGAACCGTCCCGGACCAAGGGCAGTGCCGCAATTCGGCGGGAGCCATCGATGGAGACGGTGCCGCAAGCCGGATCCGGACGGCAACGAACCATCCTCGCGCCGCCTCCAATGATGGGCGATCACGCGGATCAGGACTTCGATGATGACCCGCCATTCGATCTTGAGGACGCCCGTCCTGCAGGCATTCTGCCGGACAGCGACGATGACGACTGGAGCGATGTATCATCGAGCAACACCCGGCCCGCCTTGAGCGGTCGCGCTTCGCCGCGTGTTGCCGCGCCTCCCGCACGTCCGAAGCCCGGCGCACGGGTCGAGAGGGAGGCACAGACCTCTTTCATCCGTCCCGAAGGCTTTCAACTTCCTTCCGTGCATCTTCTCGCGGAACCGAAAAGCATTGGTCGCAACGCGACGCTCTCGGCGGACGCGCTGGAGCAGAACGCCCGCATGCTGGAAGGCGTTCTGGAAGATTTCGGCATCAGGGGTGAAATCATCCACGTTCGGCCGGGACCTGTCGTCACCCTTTACGAGCTTGAGCCTGCCCCAGGCATCAAGTCGTCACGCGTGATTGGCCTCGCCGATGATATCGCCCGTTCTATGAGCGCCATTGCGGCCCGTGTTGCCGTCGTTCCGGGGCGCAACGCAATCGGTATCGAACTGCCCAACCAGACGCGCGAAACTGTCTATCTGCGCGAACTCATCGCCAGTCACGATTTCGACGCCAGCAAGGCGAAGCTGGCAATGTCCCTCGGCAAGACCATCGGCGGCGAACCGGTGATCGCGGACCTTGCCAAGATGCCGCATCTTCTGGTGGCGGGCACGACCGGCTCCGGTAAGTCGGTGGCCATCAATACGATGATCCTGTCGTTGCTCTACCGGCTGCCGCCGGAGAAGTGCCGCCTGATCATGATCGACCCGAAAATGCTCGAACTCTCCGTCTATGACGGCATTCCGCATCTGCTGTCACCGGTCGTCACCGATCCCAAGAAGGCGGTCGTGGCTCTGAAATGGACCGTCCGGGAGATGGAAGAGCGATACAAGAAGATGTCGAAGATCGGTGTCCGCAATATCGACGGCTTCAACAGCCGCGTCGAACAGGCGCTCGCCAAGGGCGAAATTCTGACGCGAACCGTCCAGACCGGCTTCGACCGGCAGACGGGCGAGGCGATCTACGAGACGGAAGAGTTCGACCTCCAGCCGATCCCCTATATCGTCGTCATCATTGACGAGATGGCCGACCTGATGATGGTCGCCGGCAAGGACATCGAAGGGGCAGTACAGCGGCTCGCCCAGATGGCGCGTGCCGCCGGAATTCACGTCATCATGGCGACACAGCGGCCGTCCGTCGACGTTATCACCGGTACAATCAAGGCGAACTTCCCGACCCGTATCTCCTTCCAGGTGACCTCGAAGATCGACAGCCGCACAATTCTCGGTGAGCAGGGCGCCGAGCAGCTGCTTGGCATGGGCGACATGCTCTACATGGCCGGCGGCGGCCGGATTCAACGCGTACACGGCCCCTTCGTGTCTGACAACGAAGTCGAAGAGATCGTGGCCTACCTTAAGACACAGGGCGCACCGCAGTACCTCGACGCGATAACGGCTGACGAAGAGGACGAGGACGATGCCGGACCTGCTGGCACCGCAAACCTGGCCGACTCCGACGATCCCTATGACCAAGCTGTGGCGATCGTGCTTCGCGACGGCAAGGCTTCGACCTCCTATATCCAGAGACGACTTGGGATCGGCTACAATCGTGCGGCATCGCTGATCGAGCGGATGGAGCAGGAGGGCATCATCGGACCCGCCAACCACGCAGGAAAGCGCGAGATTCTCGTACCGACCGAAGCCGACATCATTGAGCGCTAACGGCAGCCTAACCGAGCGGAGCAGCCATCCGCCGATGGCTGAATTGGCCATGATCGCGCCGCGTTTTTCGGCCATGCAGAGATAAATCGAGGAGTACTCAATGATTCACGTGAAAACAGGGCCGAGGACCATTCTCATGGAAAGCCCAACGCGCCGAACCGTCCTTGCCGCAACGGCAGCGTTGCTCGCGGCCGCCCTGCCTCTGCCCACCTTTGCCGCCACCGGCGCCTCCGATGCCGCACAGAAGATCGCGGACCATTTTTCGTCGGTCAAAACAATGATGGGCGAATTCGTTCAGTTTGGCCCGCGCGGAGAACAGACAGGCGGCAAGTTCTTCATTGAGCGCCCGGGAAAGCTGCGCTTCAACTACGAGAAGCCTTCGCCGATGCGGGTGATTGCGGATGGCAAGAACGTCGTCATCGGCAATACCAAGCTAAAGACCTGGGACCTATATCCCCTTTCGAAGACGCCTCTCAGTCTGCTCCTCTCCGACAGGATCGATCTCGGGCATCAGATGGTCCGGGACGTCAAGGAGGAGTCGGATTTGACCACGATCGTTCTCGGCGACAGGACGGTCTTCGGCGATTCGACGATCACCCTCATGTTCGATCCCAAGACCTTCGACCTGCGCCAGTGGACGATCACGGACGCTCAAGCGAAGGATACCACCGTCATGATTTTCAACGTGAAGATGGGAACGGCGTTCGACCCCAGCGTCTTCGAGATTCCCTACAACGACGTTCACAGCCAGAAACGCTGACACCTCCGGATTGTCTGTGGAGAAGAGCGGTGGCGCCCGCTGGCGCCTCGGGCTTTCGGCTATTCACGACAGATGGAACGTCCTAGTTTGTCATCCAGGTCCGCTGGGCGGTCTGCTGCCCCCGAGAAGGAGAAAATCGCCGTGGGTCTTTCGATCACCACGTGGAACATCAACTCGGTGCGGCTGCGGTTGCCGATCGTCGCGCAATTCCTTGAGCAATTCAGGCCCGACATCCTGTGCCTCCAGGAGATCAAATGCCAAAATGAAGAGTTCCCGGCAGACGCTCTTCGGGAGCTCGGATACGACAACATCATTCTTCACGGGCAGAAAGGTTACCACGGAGTGGCTATCGTTTCACGATTGCCGCTCAGTGAGGATCATCGCCAAGACTACTGCGGCATGGGAGACGCACGACATATATCTGCGATCTTCCAGTGGGCGGGCAAGCGTATTCGCCTCCACAATTTCTACGTCCCCGCGGGCGGCGACGAGCCGGACCCGACGATCAATCCCAAATTTGCGCACAAGCTTAGTTTCGTAGACGAGATGAAGGCCTTGCGGGCAGACGCGGAGCCAGGCGTGTCGTCAATCCTGGTCGGAGATCTCAACATCGCGCCATTTGAGAACGACGTCTGGTCCCACAAACAGATGCTGAAGATCGTCAGCCATACGCCGGTCGAGACCGAAGGTCTTCTGGAGGTCGTCAGCCGCGGAGGGTGGCTCGACCTGATGCGCCAGGCCGTGGACCCGTCCCAAAAACTCTACACGTGGTGGAGTTATCGCGCGAAAGACTGGGCGGCAGCCGACCGCGGGCGCCGCCTGGATCATATCTGGTCATCCCCTGACCTCGGACCGCACCTCGACAGCATTGAGGTGCTGAAGGAGGCACGCGGCTGGGACAGGCCGTCCGATCATGTTCCCGTGACGGCACGTTTTTCGGCCTGAAGACCTACTTATTCGAAGCGTGGCGCCAATGCCGCGCTTCCTTCGACCAGCGACCGCAGCGACAACCGGATGCGCTCCTGCACGACTGCGGCCATGGCCGGATACTCCTCCAGCAGGCGATGGAACATGGCGCGGGTGATACGGATCACCTCGCATTCCTCCAGCGCAATCGCCGTGTACTTCCGCTCGACCATGGTCACGAGCGCCAGTTCGGAGAGCATCGTTCCCCGCTCGGCGACCGCTTCAACCTTCGGCTTTCCTCCTCGCCCGAAGGTCGACAATTCCAGCCGCCCTCTCGACACGACATAAGCGCATTCGGCCGGAGACCTCTCGCGGAACAAGGCCTGCCCCGCTGCGACAGTGCGATGTTCGGCACCGAAGGCAATCAGGCGCAACTGGTCCTTGTCGAGCCCATGAAACAAGGGCACACATGAAAGCAGTTCGATGTCGTCGCTCAGCGCCATTGCGGTCTTTCCGAATCAGGGGACGATCTTGTAGCCGCCGTTCTCCGTCACCAGAATCTCGGCATTCGAGGGATCTTGCTCGATCTTTTGGCGCAGTCGGTAGACGTGGGTTTCGAGAGTATGGGTGGTTACGCCAGAATTATAACCCCAGACTTCCTCCAGAAGCACGTCACGAGTGACCACCTTCTGGTCGGCCCGGTAAAGATAACGGATGATCGCCGCCTCCTTCTCGGTCAAGCGGATTTTCTTGCCGTCTTCCGTGGTCAACAGCTTCTGGCTCGGCTTGAAAAGATAGGGACCGACGGTAAAGGTCGCATCTTCGCTATGCTCATGCTGGCGAAGTTGGGCGCGGATACGCGCAAGCAGCACGGCAAAACGGAACGGTTTCGTCACGTAATCATTCGCGCCCGACTCCAGCCCAAGGATCGTATCGGAGTCCGTGTCGTGTCCCGTGAGCATGATGACCGGCGCCTTGAACCCGTTCTTGCGCAGCAATTTTACCGCCTCTCGGCCGTCCATGTCGGGAAGACCGACATCCATGATGAGAAGATCGACCTGTGCGTTGCGAGCCGTCTGGATACCCTTTGCCGCAGTTTCTTCCTGAAGAAGAGAGAATTCCTCGTAGAGCGACAATTGTTCGATGAGCGTTTGCCGCAGGTCCTCGTCATCGTCTACAAGAAGAATCGTCCGCGCCGTCATGATTTCGCCTCTTGTGTTGCGCCCGCTTTCCGGGCCGGATGGAAAAATCCGGGTTCGGCAGCACCAAACGCTTTGTTATCGTTTCCGCTGCTATGAATACAACGAGTCACAGGCAAGGCAAAATCTCGTGAAGTCGTCCCTTCGCAATCCCTCTGCCGGCCGCAGTCAGCCGATCGTGCTTCGTGCCGCGCCACGTGATCGCTCGCGGGCCATCCTGCAGTTCGGTGTCCTTCGGTTGCCTGCCGCCTTGGGTCGCGCCGGCATCGTTTCTTGCAAGAAGGAAGGTGATGGAGGGTCCCCCCGCGCGACCATGCGGCTGCTGAGCGGCTGTTTCCGGGGTGATCGAATCACGAATCTCGTCACCGCCTTGCCCATGATCCGCACGAACGCCGGCATGCTGTGGTGCGACGCCCCGCAACATCCCGCCTACAACCGGCCGGTTTCGGCGCCTTTCGCTGCGAGCCACGAGCGGCTGATGCGCGACGATTCACTCTATGACATATGCCTCGTCATGGACTGGAACGTCTCGTCACGCCAGCGAGGACGCGGATCGGCTATCTTCTTTCATCTGGCGCGCCCCGGCTACACACCCACTGAAGGCTGCGTCGCAGTTGCACGGAGGGACATGCTGCGCCTCATCCGTCATTTCCGTCGGGGCACACGTATTCGCATCCTGTAGGCTCTGCCGTCTGCAATTTAGGCGAGCGACCGCGGTACGACGAACCGCTCCAAATATCCATTCCCCTCACCGATCTGGCTCCAGCCTTCCGCGTGGAACAGGATGCAGGCGAGCGCTGCCGTGGGAAACTTCTCTCGCAGGCGTTTCAAAGCATCCCCTTCCCCGTTGCCGGCGAGCCGAAGTGCGGCCTCCTGGAGGCCGGGATTGTGGGAAAGCACCAACACCTCACGGTATCTGGGATCAATGTCCCTCAGAAGCGCAAGAATGCGTTCCGCGGACGCGTCATACAGTGTCTTGAGAATGCGTATCTCGGCGGTTGTTGTCAGCCGGCTCTCGACAATAGCCCACGTCTCCCGCGTTCGCCGGGCACCGGAGACGAGCGCCAGGTCCGGCTTCATCCGCTTCGTCACGAGGTAGTCTGCGATGAGCAAGGCCGCCTTTCGTCCGCGCTTTGCAAGCGGACGCTCGTAGTCCTCGGTCCCGCTTGCCCAATCTGACTTTGCGTGGCGCAACAAGAGAAGCCGCCGCGGCACTTTAGTTGCGTCCCGGCCGCCGTCACCACCCATGCCGTTGCCCCCTTCCGTCGCTTTCCGCACAGACAGCATGGCACAGGTTCGGAAGCTGCGAAAAGCAAAATGCCGCCCCGTCCGGAGCGGCATCCAGTAACGCCATGCGACGGTGTTGCTATTTCCAGTCGCGGATGTCGACGAAATGACCGGCGACGGCCGCGGCCGCTGCCATGGCCGGAGAGACGAGATGCGTCCGGCCCTTATACCCCTGACGGCCCTCGAAATTGCGGTTCGAGGTCGAGGCGCAACGTTCACCCGGCTTCAGACGGTCATCGTTCATCGCAAGGCACATGGAACAGCCCGGCTCACGCCATTCGAAGCCGGCGTCCTTGAAGATCTTGTCCAGGCCCTCGGCTTCCGCCTGTTCCTTGACGAGGCCGGAGCCCGGCACGACCATGGCCGAGACCGTGGACGCCACCTTCTTGCCTTCCACCACCTTGGCGGCGGCGCGCAGATCCTCGATGCGGCCGTTGGTGCACGAGCCGATGAAGACGCGGTCGATGGCGATGTCGGTCATCTTCGTGCCCGGCTTCAGGCCCATATAGTCGAGCGCACGCCACTTGGAGGCGCGCTTGTTTTCGTCGGCGATCTCGTCCGGATTCGGAACGACGCCCTGGATCGACACGACGTCTTCCGGCGAGGAGCCCCAGGAGACGATCGGCGGCAGGTTGGCGGCGTCGAGAACAACAACCTTGTCGAAATGCGCGCCTTCATCCGTGTGCAGCGTCTTCCAGTAGGCGACGGCCTGGTCCCAGGCCTCGCCCTTCGGCGCGCGCGGCTTGTCCTTGATGTAGGCGAAGGTCTTCTCGTCGGGGGCGATCAGGCCGGCGCGAGCGCCGCCCTCGATCGTCATGTTGCAGACGGTCATGCGGCCTTCCATCGACAGATCGCGGATCGCTTCGCCGGCGAATTCGATGACATGTCCCGTTCCGCCGGCAGTGCCGATCTCGCCGATGATGGCGAGAATGATGTCCTTGGCGGTGACGCCTTCCGGCAACTTGCCGTCGACGCGAACCAGCATGTTCTTCGCCTTTTTCTGGATCAGCGTCTGGGTCGCCAGCACATGCTCGACCTCAGACGTGCCGATGCCGTGCGCGAGCGAGCCGAAGGCACCGTGCGTCGAGGTGTGGCTGTCACCGCAGACGATGGTCATGCCCGGAAGCGTGAAGCCCTGCTCGGGGCCGACGATGTGCACGATGCCCTGACGCTTGTCGTTCTCGGAATAGTATTCCACGCCAAATTCGGCAGCGTTGTGCGCAAGCGCCTCGACCTGGATGCGGCTTTCCTCGTTCTTGATGCCGGTGTGACGGTCCGGCGTGGTCGGCACGTTGTGGTCGACGACGGCGAGCGTCTTCTGCGGCGCATGCACCGTGCGGTGCGCCATGCGAAGACCTTCAAACGCCTGTGGACTGGTGACTTCGTGTACCAGATGGCGATCGATATAGATCAGACAGGTGCCATCGTCTTGCTGGTCGACCAGGTGATCATCCCAGATCTTGTCGTAAAGGGTGCGGGGTGCGCTCATGATGTCAACTTCCGTGAGTGAATGGAGCGGGATCTTGGCGGGCGGAAATCGCCTGCGGCTCAAAAGGTCGGCCGATCAGGATAGGCGGCTGTTGAGCGCCCCGGAGACACGCGCAAAAAAACGCGCCGGCAACCGCTTGCGGTCCTGCAGCACGAAAATATGAGGCGCGAGACATCCGAACTTAGATTCCATCGGCGCGCTCATACCAGTTTTCGGGAAAACCGGCAATCAAATTGCGCCTCAGCGCTCCGACATAGATCGGTCAACCAAGCTAAGCCGCCGAGTACCTCCCCCGCATCCGGCGTTCGAGACGACGGAGGACAAGTGACAACCCTACTGTCAGTAGCAGATAGACATAGGCGACGATCGAATACGTCTCGAAGAAGCGGAAGGAGCCGGAAGCATAGACCTTGGCCATCTGCGTTATGTCGGCAACCCCGAGAACGGACACCAGCGACGAGTCCTTGACCATCGCGACGAAATCGTTCGACAGCGGCGGAAAAACCACGCGGATCGCCTGCGGGAAGACGACGAGCCGGAAGCGCTGATAACGATTGAGACCAAGCGCCATCGCCGCTTCGATCTGCCCCTTGTCGATCGACTGAAATCCGGCGCGGAATATCTCCGCGATAAACGCAGAATAGCCGATCGTCAGTGCGATGATGGCCCGCCACATCAATGAGACGTCGCGCACCACCAATGGCTCGACCAAGCCTGTCACAGCGAGCGGCGAGGTGATCAAGTTGTATAGCGCGACAAACGCGGGTGTACCCACGAAGGCGATGTAGAACAGCAGCACAAGGATCGGTACGCCACGGATGACTTCGACATAGAAGCGTGCAACCTGACGCAGGACATTGCCTTGCGCCATACCGAGCAGCGCGATGAGAAGTCCGAGAAACATCGCCAGCCCGAAACCCGCAAGCGTGACGAAGATCGTCACTCCCAATCCCGCGGCGACTGTCTGGAAGACTTGCGTGTACAAATCGCTGACGGCGACAATCGCGGCTATGACCACGGCTGCCAGGACAAAGGCGACCAACCACCACGGCCGGTCGCCTCGGTCACCTGTCCCCGGTAAAGTCTGAAAACCCATCAGACAAGCGCTCCACGCAGAGCGCGAAGGAACGCAGTCATTCGCCCATCTTGTAGTCGAGGAACCACTTCTTGTTCAGCGTCTCGAACGTGCCGTCCGCCTTCAGTGCGGCGATGGCCGCGTTGACCGACGTCACGAGATCGGATCCCTTGGGGAAAATGAAGCCGAAATCTTCTGTACCAAGCGGCTCACCGACGATCTTCAGGCCGCCGTTCGAGGCGGCGACATAGCCCTCACCCGCTGTGCTGTCGGTCAACACGAGATCGACGTCACCGGCCTTCAGAGCCTGAACGGTTGCTCCGAACGTCTCGAACAGCTTGATCCGCGAGTTCTGTTCATTGCCGTCGAGAATCTCATAGACTGCAGTGTAGAACGGACTGGTACCGGGCTGGGCCCCGACGAGACCACTCTCAAGTGCCGCAAAACTTTTAGCATCACGAAAACGTGTCTCGTCTCCGCGTACCAGCATCAACTGCTGCGACCGCATGTAAGGATCCGAAAAGTCGACCTTCTCCTTACGGTCGTCCTTGATGGTGATGCCGGTCATGCCGACCTGATATTGTCCGTCCGACACCGCCTGGATCATCGCGTCCCAGGACGTATTCTGGTACTCGACCTTGAAGTTCAAACGCTTCGCGATCTCGTTCATCGCGTCGTATTCCCAGCCCACAGCCTGGCCGGTCTTCGGGTCGACAAATTGCAGCGGCGGATACGCATTCTCCGTCACCACCACGACCGTTCTGCCGCCGAGATCAGGCAGATCGGCAGAGAACGACGCGAAGGGAGCAAGAAAGAGGGATGACAGACCGGCAAGAACGGCGCGGCGGACAAACATTCTAGTCTCCTGAATTGTGGCAGCGGCAGAGTGTCACAACTTCTTCTGCCCTTGCAAGGGCAAGGACTCCCTGCATCTGGGACATAGCGCAATTAGGGTTCTATGACGCGGGTCGGTGCCGCAGAACAGCTTTGCGTCGGGTAAAGCGGACCGAAGCTGTCAGTGAACAAAAAGGCCGGAGCATCTGTCCCGATGCTCCGGCCTTTCAATTGAGCAGAACGGCCGAAAGCCGCCCACGCAGGATGTTATTCTGCTGCGCCTTCGGCAGCCGCGGCCTTTTCAGCGGCCTCGGCAGCAGCCTTCTCGGCAGCCAGAGCCTGGGCAGCTGCAATCTTCTCGGCCTCGATGCGTGCCTTTTCCTCAGCGACCGCAGCGCGTTCGTTCTCATTGAGCTTGCGAGCACGGGTGCCGGTGTTCTCGACGATACGGGCCGACTTGCCGCGACGATCGCGCAGGTAGTAGAGCTTGGCGCGACGAACCTTACCACGACGGACAACTTCGACGCTGTCGACGAGCGGCGAGTAAACCGGGAATACGCGCTCGACGCCTTCCCCGTAGGAAATCTTGCGAACCGTGAAGCTCTCGTTGATGCCGGCCCCCGAACGAGCAATGCACACGCCTTCATAGGCCTGTACGCGGGTACGGTTGCCTTCCTTGACGGTAACGTTGACGCGCAGCGTGTCGCCCGGGGAGAATTCCGGAAGCTTGCGCTTGGCTTCGATCTTGGCGGCCTGTTCGGCTTCCAACTGCTGAATGATGTTCATGTCTAACCTCGATTTCTTCTGAAACGGCCAGAGCGCTCGACGATGATTCCTTGGTCGGGCCTCGGAATATTGACCCCGGAGGGTCGGAGCGGATACGCGGTTCTTTGTTTGCTGGCAGACGGGCAAAGCCCATTTCCGCGCGTGCCAATACACGAAACAAACCCGGTTGTCACCCCCTGCGGCCTTATTTGTCCTATCGGGGGCAAGCTTGTCGGCAGCGACGAGAACGAATATGCATGC
Organism: Ciceribacter azotifigens; assembly: GCF_048159625.1. Classification (NCBI taxonomy): domain Bacteria; kingdom Pseudomonadati; phylum Pseudomonadota; class Alphaproteobacteria; order Hyphomicrobiales; family Rhizobiaceae; genus Ciceribacter; species Ciceribacter azotifigens. Next base: position 18,471 of record NZ_JBLQTA010000013.1, read on the forward strand.
CACCTGCCTGTGGGGGAGTGAGATCGTGAGCCTGGCCGTCGTTTTACTTCTGTTCGTCGCCGGTTTCCTGTCGGGGGTGGTCAATGCCATCGCTGGCGGCGGTACGTTTCTGACCTTCGGAGCCATGACGCTCGCCGGCCTTCCGCCAATTGCCGCCAACGCCACCTCGTCCATTACCCAGTTCCCTGGCTACATCACCTCGACACTCGCATATCTGCGCGAACTGAGAGCGATTGGAAAAGGTGCGGTCGCCCTGGCGCTCGTCTCCGCAGCAGGTTCCCTCGGCGGCGCGCTCTTCCTCGTTTCGCTCTCGAATTCCGCTTTCCGGGCCATGGTGCCCTGGCTGCTGATTGCAGCGACTGCAATCTTTGCCGCGGGCCCCAAGCTCCGACCCAAAAATGCGGGTGAGAGCCATCCCGCGAGCCCCCTCGGTCTCGCGCTGCAAACGGCAACGTCCTTCTATGGAGGTTTCTTCGGCGCCGGCATGGGCATCATGATGCTCGCCTCGCTGGGACTTGCCAGCGGCGGCGACTATCATCGTCTCAATGCACTGAAAAACTTTCTCTCGATCGTCATTGCCGCGGTGGCAATCGTCGTCTTTACGTCTGCCGGCGCGATTTCGTGGCTACACGCCGCCATCATGGTGCCTGCCGTAGCGCTGGGCGGATATGCCGGCGTCGGCGTCGCCAGACGTGCTCCTCAGGCGTTGCTGCGCTGGACCGTCGTGGTTCTGGGACTGATGCTCGCCGGCTACTATTTCTTCACCGGCTGAGATGCGGCATCGGCAGCAAGAAGGTCCGCTCGCCTTTCCTTCGTAAGGGCAAGCGCCTGTTCGTGGCGCCACTTCTCGATTGCGCCGTGATTGCCTGACGTCAGCACTGCGGGAATTTCTCGCCCCTCGAACTCCTGAGGGCGGGTATATTGCGGATGCTCCAGGAGACCGCCTTCGAAGCTCTCGTGGACACCGGAGAGCTCGTTGCCCATGACCCCCGGCAAGATGCGGACAACAGCGTCAAGTACGACAAGCGCCGCCGGCTCGCCTCCCGAGAGGATATAGTCACCAATCGAGACCTCTTCGAGACCGCGAGCTTCGATCACGCGTTGGTCGACACCTTCAAAACGGCCACAGACGATCACAACGCCGCCACCGGAAGCGAGCTCCCTTACCCGTCGTTGCGTCAGCGGTCGGCCTCTCGGGCTCATCAACAGCCTCGGCCGGTCATCCTTCGCCACGTCGTCGATCGCTCGCGCCAGCACATCCGGCTTGAGCACCATGCCCGCGCCGCCGCCGGCCGGCGTATCATCGACCGTCCGGTGCCGGTCGGTCGCGAAGTCGCGGATCTGAACGGTTTCCATCGTCCATTGGCCACGCTGCAGGGCGCGGCCAGCAAGCGAAAAACCGAGATGACCCGGGAACATTTCGGGGTAGAGGGTAAGGATCGTCGCTCGAAAGCCCATGCGCAGCCGCTTATTCTTCGTCGGAGCCGTCGGAACCCGGCCCCTTCTTACGCGGCTTGCTTTCCTCCTCAAGACCGGCCGCCACGGGATCGATCAGCAGACGGCCACTCTCGAGGTCTATTTCGAGTACCGCTGTCTCCGAGAACGGGATGAGCACGGGGCGTTTACCCGGTCCCTTGATTTCCAGTAGATCACCCGCCCCGAAGTCGAAAACCGCAGACACGGCGCCATAATGCTTTCCAGCACTGTCGTAGACGTCGAGCCCTTCGAGGTCGGCATAGTAGAACTCGTCATCGTCCAGTTCGCCGTCGGGAAGCGCGTCCCGCTCAACATAAAGATCGACTCCATTCAGCGCCTCGGCGGCATTGCGATCGTTGATGCCACGGAATCGCACCACCACGACATTCTTGGCTTCGCGAATCTCGAGTATCTCGAAAACGCGGCCGTCCAGACTGCGGAGGTTGCCGTAATCGCCTAGAGCGATCGGATCGCCGGTATAGGCTCTGACGCGAACCTCTCCCCTTAGCCCCTGGGCAGCTCCAACAGTAGCCATCAGAACGGGATTCTTGAGGGTGGTCATGGGTACTTGCCATCCAAGATCGTCGACATGCCGCCTTTTTAGGACGAAGCATGGTGAAAAGAAACGAAAAACGGGCGGCAAGATACTGCCGCCCGTCGGATTTCAAAGGAATGGAAATTATTCCGCGGCGCTCGCTTCGGCAGCAGCAGCGGCAGCCTCGGCGGCCTTCATTTCCTTTTCCTTGATGCGCTCCAGAGCCTTCTTGCCCGGCTTTGCCTTTTCCGGGTTGCTGCGGGCGTCGCGGGTGGCGAGGCCGGCTTCAGCCATGAAACGCAGAACGCGATCGGTCGGCTGGGCGCCCTTTGCAACCCATTCCTTGATGCGTTCGACGTTCAGTTCGATGCGCTTCTCGCTGTCCTTCGGAAGCATCGGATTCCAGGCACCGACCCTCTCGAGGAAACGGCCATCGCGCGGCGAGCGGGCGTCGGCAACGACGATCTGGTAGTACGGACGCTTCTTGGAACCGCCACGGGCGAGACGAATTTTCAGTGCCATTTCTTTACTCCTTGGGCTTTTCTGGTCCGCCTGACGTCAGGCGGTCTTTTCCGAATTGCTGCCGATGTCGGCGGCGATTGCTTCATGATGCCGGATAACTTCCCTGATGATGAAATTCAGGAACTTTTCTGCGAAATCCGGATCCAGATGGGCATCCTGCGCCAGGCGGCGAAGACGTTCGATCTGGTATTCCTCGCGCGCCGGATCGGCCGGCGGCAAATCGTATTGGGCCTTGAGAACGCCGACCGCCTTCGTGCAGCGAAACCGTTCGGCGAGCATATGCACGAGAGCGGCGTCGATGTTGTCGATCGACTGGCGGTAGCTCGCGAGCTGTTCCTTGACGTGCGGAGCGATCATGGCGATGTCTCGTCTCACTTCTTCTTCGGCAATCCGGGAAGGCCCGGGAACCCGCCACCGAGGCCGGGCAGCTTCCCGCTCAGTCCCGGCAATCCGCCGCCACCAAGCCCCGGAAGTGCGCCCGGCTTGATCCCAGCCGCTTCTGCCTGCTTGGCAAGTGCTTCGATCTGCTTCGGATCCATGCTCGACAGATCCGGCATCCCGCCCATGCCGCCAAGCCCCATCTTGGAGGCCAAGCCACCCATCATCTGCTTCATCATGCCGCCACCTTTCTTGCCGCCCATCATCTTCATCATGTCGGCCATCTGGCGGTGCATCTTCAGGAGCTTGTTGATTTCGGCGGCGTCGGTGCCGGAGCCGGCGGCAATGCGCTTCTTGCGGGAGTGCTTCAGAATATCAGGATTGGCCCGCTCAGCCTTGGTCATCGACTGGATGATGGCAATCTGACGACCGAACAGCTTGTCGTTCAGCCCTGCGGCGGCCATCTTGTCCTTCATCCCCGACATGCCGGGCATCAGACCCATGATGCCGCCCATGCCGCCCATCTTCTGCATCTGGCGCAGCTGATCTGCGAGGTCGTCGAGGTCGAATTTACCCTTGGCTATCTTGGCGGCCATGGCGGCCGCCTTCTCGGCGTCGATGTTCTCCGCCGCCTTCTCGACCAGCGAAACGATGTCGCCCATGCCGAGGATGCGGTCGGCGATGCGCCGCGGATGGAACTCCTCGAGTTCCGTCATCTTTTCGCCGACGCCGATCAGCTTGATCGGCTTGCCGGTGACGGCGCGCATCGAAAGAGCGGCGCCGCCGCGGCCGTCACCGTCCATGCGGGTCAGAACGAGGCCTGTAATGCCGACGCGTTCGTCGAAATTGCGGGCAAGATTGACGGCATCCTGACCAGTCAGCGCATCAGCAACAAGAAGGATCTCGTGCGGCTTGGATCTGGCCTTGATCTCGGCCATCTCGACCATCAACGGCTCGTCGATATGCGTGCGGCCGGCGGTGTCGAGGATAACGACGTCATGGCCGCCGAGCTTGGCGGCCTGCACGGCGCGGCTTGCGATATCGGTCGGCGATTGGCCGGCAATGATCGGCAACACGTCGATGCCGGTCTGCACCCCGAGCTGACGCAACTGCTCCTGGGCAGCCGGACGACGCGTGTCGAGCGAGGCCATAAGGACCTTTTTCTTCTCGCGATCGGTCAAACGCTTGGCGATCTTGCCCGTGGTCGTGGTCTTGCCGGAGCCTTGCAGGCCGACCATCATGACGACGACGGGAGCCGGCGCATTGAGATCAATCGAAACGCCCTCGGAGCCCAGCATTTCGATGAGTTCGTCGTGAACGATCTTGACGACCATCTGCCCGGGCTTGATCGACTTGAGCACCGCGGCGCCGACGGCCTTTTCGCGAACCCTGTCGGTGAAGGCGCGCACGACCTCGAGCGCTACGTCGGCTTCCAGAAGGGCACGACGCACCTCGCGCAGCGCGGCGGAGACATCCGCTTCGGACAATGCGCCACGGCCGGTCAGTCCATTCAGAATGGATCCAAGGCGGTCCTGGAGGTTTTCAAACATCGGCTCTTCCTTATCGTTTCGGATCCCGAAACGTTGGTCTTTTCTCCGCCGAAAACAAGACGCAAAACCAAAAAGCACCCGAGAGCGCAACGCGCTGTCGGATGTTGACCTCCGGGATCTCTTTATACCTTGGCGGGTCCCGGTCGGCGGCTCGGAGTCTCGATCTCGTCGCAGATTTGCCGGCGATAAACAGGAAAACCGCGCCGGAGTCAAGTATTTCAGCCCCTACTTGACGAACGGGCCCCTCGAATCTGCGCGCGACCCCTTCTTTGGCCGTACCGGACAGCGACAGTTCATTCCAGCGAGGCTCCGGCGATCATGAAGTACACTGGTAATTCCGGCGCTTTTCCGCCATATAAGCGGCGACAACCATCGAAAGTATCAGCATGACGGCAGCAACGGTCGAATTCGCGAAGATGAACGGGCTTGGCAACAAGATTCTGGTCGTCGACATGCGCGGCCGTGCCGACCGGGTCTCGCCGGCAGCGGCCGTCAGCCTTGCCGGCAGTCCGGAAACCGCATTCGACCAGATCATGGCGATCCACGATCCGAAGCTTTCCGGCACCGACGCGTATATCGACATTCTCAACTGCGACGGCACCCGCGCCCAGGCCTGTGGCAATGGCACGCGTTGCGTCGTACAGGCGCTTGCAGCCGAGACCGGACGCAAAACCTTCACCTTTCAGACGATCGCTGGAATCCTCAATGCAGTCGAACACGAGGACGGCACGATCTCGGTCGACATGGGTGAACCGGTTTTCGAGTGGAACCGCATTCCCCTCGCCGAAGAATTTCACGACACCAGCCGCATCGAACTGCAGATCGGGCCGATCGACGCTCCGATACTGCATTCGCCCTCGGCCGTATCGATGGGCAATCCGCATGCGATCTTCTGGGTCGATCGCGATCCGATGACGTTCGATCTTGACCGTTTCGGCCCGCTTCTCGAAAACCATCCGATGTTCCCTGAAAAGGCAAACATCACGCTGGCGCAGGTGACCGCACCCGACGCAATGACAACCCGGACCTGGGAACGCGGAGCGGGACTGACACTCGCCTGCGGTTCAGCCGCATGTGCGGCTGCCGTCAGCGGCGCACACACCGGCCGGACCGGCCGCAGGGTGACTGTTACCGTCGCTTCCAGCCCGAACCGGCAGGCGCTCACGATCGAATGGCGCGAACGCGACAACCACGTTGTCATGACCGGTCCCGCCGAATGGGAATGGTCCGGTACGCTCGATCCGGCGACCGGCGCCTGGCAGCGCAGCATATCCTCCGAAAGCGGAGCATCCGCTTCGTGAGCGGCATCGACGTCATTACCTTCGGCTGCCGGCTCAACACCTACGAGTCCGAGGTGATGAAGGCTGAAGCGGCCAAGGCCGGCCTCAGCGATACGATTATCGTCAATACTTGCGCGGTCACCGGCGAAGCCGTTCGGCAAGCTCGCCAAGTGATCCGCCGCGCCCGTCGCGAAAACCCCAATGCCCGGATCGTGGTGACCGGTTGCGCCGCCCAGACCGATGCCCGGGGCTTTGCCGCAATGCCCGAAGTCGACGCCGTCCTCGGCAACGAGGAGAAGCTCAAAGCCGAGCATTATCGGGCAGTTCCGGATTTCGGGGTCGACATTGAGGAGAAGGTTCGCGTCAACGAGATCATGAGCATCACGGAGACGGCGCCCCAGATGGTTGCGCATATCGACGGTCACGTCCGCGGCTTTTTGCAGGTGCAGACTGGCTGTGACCACCGCTGCACTTTCTGCATCATACCTTACGGACGCGGCAATTCTCGCTCGGTTCCCATGGGCGCAATCGTCGAACAAGCGCGCAGGCTTGTTGAAAACGGCTACCGCGAAGTGGTGCTGACCGGCGTCGACGCGACCAGCTACGGCAACGATCTTCCCGGCCAGCCGAGTCTCGGCCTGCTGGCAAAGACGCTGCTGAAGCAGGTGCCGGAAATCCGGCGGCTACGCCTCTCCTCGATCGACAGTATTGAAGTCGACAGCCACCTGTTCGATCTCATCGCCGACGAACCGCGCTTCATGCCGCACCTCCATCTCTCTCTGCAGCATGGAGATGACCTGATCCTGAAGCGAATGAAGCGTCGCCACAGCCGCGCGGACGCGGTCGATTTCGCAAGAAAGGTCCGTGCGTTGCGGCCGGACGTTGCGTTCGGAGCGGACATGATCGCCGGCTTCCCGACGGAGACGGAGGAAATGTTCGAGAATGCCGCGAGCCTTGCCGAGGAGATCGGCGTCGCGCATCTTCACGTCTTCCCCTACAGTCCCCGTCCCGGCACGCCGGCAGCGCGCATGCCTCAGGTCGATCGTGCAGTGGTGAAGGAGAGGGCGGCCCGCTTGCGCGAACGTGCGCTGATCCTCCATACCGCGCATCTGTCGTCAATGGTCGGAACGCGTCAGACGATCCTTGTCGAAAACAACGGCATGGGCCATACGGAAAACTTCTCGCTGGTCGAGGCCTCAGGGCTTGCGCCACGCGACCTTGTGACGGTCACGATAACCGGCCACAATGGCAAGAACCTGGAAATGCAATTGGCTGGCCGCTCGGCTGCCTGATCTCGAACGGATTGTTCATGGCGCTCGGCTTCATCAAAAAGGTCTTCACCTTCGGCAAGGACAAGCCGATCGGCTCGGCGCCGGCGGAACAAGACGCTCCGGCCTCCGACGAGGCTCTGCAGCAGATCGGGGAAGAGGAAGCCGTTGCCGACCTGACATCCGAAGACTTGGCAGAGCCCCTCTCCCCTGGCGAACAGGAGGACGCGTCCCCCCGAGCCGCCGACCGTGACGAAGCACCGGAGCTGCCCTCGAATGCCGATGCAACGATCGAATTAGGAGAGTCCGGCGCAATCCCTCCGCCCGAAGAAGAGGAACAGGCAGGTCCCGCCGAACCTGCCCTTCCGAAGGGGTTTGCGTTGGGGGCGACTGCCGCGGAGGAGGTGCCGGAGCAGCCCGTTCAGAAGCTCTCCTGGTTCCAGCGTCTGCGCGCCGGGCTGTTCCGCACGTCTTCGCAGCTGACGGGACAGATCACCGCCCTCTTCACCAAACGCAAGCTCGACGAGGACACGCTTCAGGACCTCGAGGACCTGCTCATCCAGGCCGACCTCGGCGTCGAGACCGCGATGCGCATCACCGACACGCTGTCTTCCGAGCGCTACGGCAAGGATGTCACCGGCGAAGATGTCTCCCACATCATGGCGAGCGAGATTACCAAGGTTCTGAAACCCGTCGCCCGACCGCTGCAACTGGACCTCAGCCACAAGCCGCATGTCATCCTGGTCGTCGGCGTCAACGGCACTGGCAAGACCACAACGATCGGCAAGTTGGCGGCGAAACTCTCAGGTTCCGGCCTGAAGGTCATGCTGGCGGCCGGTGACACTTTCCGCGCCGCCGCAATCGAGCAACTCAAGATCTGGGCGGACCGCACGGGCTCGACCTTCATCGGCACCAAGCTTGGCGCCGACGCCGCCGGGCTGGCCTACGAAGCGTTCGAGAAGGCCAAGGCGGAGAAGTCCGACGTCCTCATCATCGACACCGCCGGTCGCCTGCAGAACAAGACGGAACTGATGGCGGAGCTTGAGAAGATTGTCCGCGTGCTCGGCAAACTCGATCCCGACGCACCGCATACCGTGCTCCAGACACTGGATGCGACCACGGGTCAGAACGCGATGGCGCAGGTCGAGATTTTCCGCAACATTGCCGGCGTCAATGGCTTGGTGATGACCAAGCTGGACGGCACGGCGCGCGGCGGCATTCTCGTCGCCATCGCTGCCAAGCACAAGTTGCCGGTCTATTTCATCGGTGTCGGCGAGGGAATCGATGATCTCGAACCGTTTGAGGCGGATGACTTCGCCAAGGCGATTGCGGGTCTCGGAGGCTGACGCAGGAGGCGGGCAACGACCGGGCGGCGCTCATGCGAGAGAAAATGACAGGCAAAGACAATGACATCCAGCCATAGTGACACAGAACCGACTGCCGCTGAAAAGCATCATCCGCTTCTCAAACTGGCTTTGGAACTTGGGCCATTGCTCATCTTCTTCTTCGGTAACTTGCGTGGCGAGTGGCTGGCGAAGACTTTCCCCGCGCTCACAACCGTGGGCGGACCGCTCTTCATAGCGACCGCGTTGTTCATGGCCGCGACGGTAGCCTCGTTGGTTGTTTCGAAGATTGTCTTCCGACACTTGCCGATCATGCCGTTCGTCTCGGGCATTGTCGTGCTGGTGTTCGGCTCTCTGTCGATTTGGCTTCAGGACGAAACCTTCATCAAGATGAAGCCGACGATCGTGAACACTCTTTTCGGCGCGGTCCTGCTCGGCGGGCTTTTCTTCGGCAAGTCACTGCTCGGCTATGTCTTCAACGCAGCCTTCCAGCTTGATGACATAGGTTGGCGGAAGCTGACGCTGCGTTGGGGTGCGTTCTTTCTCTTCCTTGCCGTCCTGAATGAGGCGGTGTGGCGCAACTTCTCTGACGAGGTGTGGGTCAATTTCAAGGTCTGGGGCACGATGCCGATCACGATCCTCTTCACGCTCGCGCAAATGCCGCTGATCATGCGCCACACACTCGAGGAACAGACGGAGGAGACAAAGTGACGATCACCGCGCTCGATCCGCAGGATCGTCACAAAGCGACCCGGCTCTGGCTATTCGCCGTCGGCCTGATCGTCCTTGCACAAATCGGCATCCTTCACCTGATGGGCAGAATACCTATCTGCGAATGCGGCTATATCAAGCTCTTCGAGCCCGGTGTGAACACTCCAGGAAATTCGCAGCATCTCGCCGACTGGTACACGCCGTCGCACATCATTCACGGCTTCCTGTTCTATCTTCTCGCTTTCGTCCTCTTCAGACGACGGCCATTGTCCATGCGACTAGCGTTTGCGACCCTGATCGAGGCCGCATGGGAGCTGGTGGAAAATTCCCCGCTCGTCATCGACCGATATCGCACGGCGACCATGGCGATCGGTTATCAGGGTGACAGCATCCTCAACTCCACCATGGACACCCTTTTCATGGTCGTCGGCTTCCTCTTCGCCGCACGCGCGCCCGTGTGGCTCACCGTCTCGATCGCTGTATTCCTCGAGATCTACGTAGGATGGCTGATCCGTGACAACCTGACGCTAAACGTGCTGATGCTTCTTTGGCCCATCGAAACCATCAAGGTGTGGCAAGCCGGCCTTTGATTCAGCCTTTTGCCAGCGCCTTCTCGATCGCCGGGTAGAGCCCCTTCTCGAGCGAGAGTGCATCGAAGGGGCCCACACGCTTGTAGACAATCGTCCCGTCGGCGTCGACGAGGTAGGACTCCGGAATACCGTAGACACCCCAGTCGATCGCCGCCTTGCCGTTAGGATCGACACCGATGGCGCTATAGGGATTTCCGAGCTCACCGAGGAACTTCAGCGCGTTTTCGGTGGTGTCCTTGTAGTTGATGGCAACGACTGCAAGCCGCGGATCCCTTGCCAGTTCCTTCAGGATCGGATGTTCCTGCCGACAGGGAACACACCAGGATGCGAAGACATTGACCAGTGTCAGCTTGCCCGCGAGCACCTCGGAAGTCAGTGCCGGGAGCTGCGCGCCCTCGAGCGCAGGCAGGTCCAGATCGGGCGCCTTGGTGCCGATCAGGGCGGAGGGAATCTCCGTCGTGCTTTTGCCGTTGAAGTCCTGATCGTAGAGCATCTTGCCGGCAGTGCCGGCAATGATCAGAAAGACGGCCAGCGGCACCGCTGCCAAAGCATAACGGCCGATGCCTCGTCTGCCCTTCTCCGGGGATTCACTCAGTCCTTCACTCATGCTTACCGATCACCAGCCACCGTCGCCGAACGGCGGCGGAAGCCCGCCGCTTCCAGTTCCTTCAGTTCACGCTGCCGTGCGCGTCCATCAAGCCAGACCCAGCCGATCAAGGCCAGAATGACCAGAGCGGTCACGCCATACGACACATAGATATAAAAGTCGTGGCTCATTGCGAGGTCTCCCGCCCTGCCATCCGTGCGGCGAGTCGTCGCTGGACGGCGATCCGGCGACGCCAGATCTCGTTGCGCATGGCGGCGATGTGCAGCGTGAAGAAGAGGAGAGTGAAGGCGATCGCCATCACCAGCAGCGGTCGGAGGAATTCCGCGTCGATCGTCGGGCCGCCCATGCGTATCACGCTCGCCGGCTGGTGCAGCGTGTTCCACCACTCGACCGAGAACTTGATGATCGGGATATTCACGAAGCCTACGAGAATGAGCACGGCGCTGAGCCGCGCTGCCTTGGAAGGGTCATCCACGGCACGGTTGAGCGCGATCAGCCCAAGATACATCAGGAACAGTACGAACACCGAGGTAAGCCGGGCATCCCAGACCCACCATGTACCCCACATCGGCTTCCCCCACAGGGAGCCGGAAACCAGAGCGATGAACGTAAAGGCTGCACCAAGCGGCGCTGCAGACTTGTGGGATACGTCGGCCAGCGGGTGACGCCAGACGAGCGTTCCGATCGCCGACACAGCCATGACCGTGTAGCACATCATGGAAAGCCAGGCGGCCGGCACATGCACATACATGATGCGCACGGTCATGCCCTGCTGATAGTCGCCCTCGGTCGTGAAGCTCAGATAGAGGCCGATCGCGAAGAACAGCGCGGTCAAGATCGCGAGCCAGGGGATCACGCGCTTGGCAAGTGCTAGAAAACGGGTGGGGTTTGCAAGGTCGGTGATCTTGGAGATGGTAAGGCTCGCTTGGTTCATAGAACACTTCTAACCTGACTGCCGTTCTGCTGCAATTGATACCAATCAATCCGAGGCATTGCGCAAGGCGACGGCAGCGGCCACAGGGCCGATTACGGCGAAGAAGAGCACGATCGCGATCAGAAACAGAAAGGGCGGCATAAATGGGGCGGGATCCTCGACGGCAGCGTAAGACGCACTGACGCCGAAGATCAGAACGGGAATGGCGAGCGGCAGCACGAGGATGGAGACGAGCAGGCCACCGCGCGGTAGCGCCACAGCCACGGCCGCACCTGCCGCACCGATGAACGTGATTGCGGGCGAACCGACGAGCAGGGTCAGCATCACCGCCCCGATCGCGATCTCATTCATATTCATGAAAAGGCCAAGCAAAGGCGAGGCAAGAACGAGCGGCAGGCTCGTCGCAGTCCAGTGTGCCAGACACTTGACGAAAACCGTCACGACCAACGGCGACTCCTGCATCAGCATCAGATCCAGTGAACCGTCGTCGCGCTCGGCCTGGAAGAGGCGATCCAACCCGAGCAGTGCGGACAAAAGGGCACCGATCCAGACGATCGCCGGTCCGATACGGGAAAGCAGGTTCAAATCAGGTCCGACGCCAAACGGGATGACGGCGACGACCGTCATGAAGAACAGGACGCCGATCAGCGCGCCACCACCGGCCCGAACGGAAAGCTTGAGGTCACGCAGGAAGAGCGCCATCATTGCCAGATACCTCCAGGGGCGCCGGAGAACCCGGTCATCTTCAGTTCGCGGGCGGCGTTGAGGCCGAGCGGCTGGTGCGTCGCGGCGATTGCGATCCCGCCGGCTGCGAGATGATCGTGGACCAGACCGGCAAACATACGGTCGGCGCTGGCGTCTAGGGCCGCGGTCGGCTCGTCGAGGATCCAGACCGGACGGTAAGCGACCAACAGCTTCGCCATCGCGAAGCGCCGTTGCTGGCCGGCCGAAAGATAGCCGAAGGGAAGATGCGTGATGCCCTCGAGGCCCACGGCATGGGCGGCATCCTCTACGGACGCGCTATTGCCCCCGCCGAAGTCTCCGAGGAATTCCTTCCAGAAGACGAGGTTCTCGGCCACCGTAAGCTCCTGCTTCATCGCATTGCGGTGGCCGAGATAATGGCTCGCCTCGCGAGCAGGACGGCTCTCGTGATTTCCGGCGGCGACAAAATCCACACGGCCTCGCTCGGGTCTCAGCAAACCGGCAAGCACCCGGAGGAGCGTCGATTTTCCCGACCCGTTGAGGCCCGTCAGGATCAGTGCTTCGCCCGCGTCCAGCGTGAAAGAAACGTCTTCGAAGATGAAGTCCTCGCCGCGCTTGGCAGAGAGATTTTCGGCGCTCAGCCGCATGTTTCAGCCTTCCAGCGGAGGCCCTTAGGGGCCTGCAAAAATTTGTAGAAATTCGCCATTCGTTGGTCTGGTGCCCTTCTTAGAAATTATCTATAAGACCTGCAACCACGCCAGCGGTCGGCGTGAATATCATCCTTGTGCCGAACTTGGGGTTGCGTTGCGACTTTCACGTGCGGACAGCGGAAATGGCCGTACCCGCATCCTGATGTGCATGAAGTGCATAGGCGTCCGCACGAATGTGTTGGCTATCAGAATAAGCGGGGTTCATGTCCGTGTCCAAATCACTCGACAGTTTCAATTGCCGATCCACGATTACCGTGAATGGCAAGGATTACGTCTATTACAGCCTTCCCAAAGCGGAAGCGAACGGCCTCGCAGGCGTGTCGAAGCTCCCTTACTCGATGAAGGTGCTTCTTGAGAACCTGCTGCGCAACGAAGACGGCCGTTCGGTCACCAAGGCAGACATTGAAAGCGTTGCCGCCTGGCTCAGCAACAAGGGCCTGACCGAGGCCGAGATTGCCTACCGCCCGGCTCGCGTGCTGATGCAGGACTTCACCGGCGTTCCGGCGGTCGTTGACCTCGCCGCAATGCGCGACGGCATCAAGGCACTCGGCGGCGATCCGGAGAAGATCAATCCGCTCGTTCCCGTCGACCTCGTCATCGACCACTCGGTCATCGTCGACGAGTTCGGTACGCCCCAGGCGTTCGCCCGCAACGTCGAGCTCGAGTACCAGCGCAACGGGGAGCGCTACCGCTTCCTGAAATGGGGCCAGCAGGCCTTCAAGAACTTCCGCGTCGTTCCTCCGGGCACCGGCATCTGTCACCAGGTGAATTTCGAATATCTCGGCCAGACCGTCTGGACGAAGGAAGAGGACGGCGAGACCATTGCCTATCCAGATACCTGCGTCGGCACGGACAGCCACACCACGATGATCAACGGCCTCGGCGTGTTGGGCTGGGGCGTGGGCGGCATTGAAGCCGAAGCCGCCATGCTCGGCCAGCCGGTATCCATGCTGCTGCCTGAGGTCATCGGCTTCAAGCTGACCGGCACCCTGAAGGAAGGCGTCACCGCCACCGACCTCGTGCTGACAGTCGTGCAAATGCTGCGCAAGAAGGGCGTCGTTTCGAAGTTCGTGGAGTTCTTCGGCCCCGGCCTCGACACGCTGCCGGTCGCCGACCGCGCGACCATCGGCAATATGGGTCCGGAATATGGTGCGACCTGCGGCTTCTTCCCGGTCGACTCGGCGACGCTCGGCTACCTCGACATGTCCGGCCGTAGCAAGGATCGTATCGCCCTCGTCGAAGCCTATTCGAAGGCACAGGGCATGTGGCGCGAAGGTGACGGTTCCGACCTCGTCTTCACCGACACGCTCGAACTCGACCTCGGCGACGTCGTGCCGTCCATGGCCGGCCCGAAGCGTCCGGAAGGCCGCCTGCCGCTCGAAACCATCGCCCCGAACTTCGCCACCGCTCTCGAGAGCGACTACAAGAAGCCGGGTCAGATCGACGCCCGCTACTCGGTTGAAGGCGAGAGTTTTGATCTCGGACATGGTGATGTCTGCATCGCCGCCATCACATCGTGCACCAACACTTCGAACCCGAGCGTGTTGATCGCTGCCGGCCTTCTCGCCCGCAACGCCGTTGCGAAGGGTCTCAAGTCCAAGCCGTGGGTCAAGACTTCGCTCGCTCCGGGATCGCAGGTCGTCGGTGAATATCTCGCCAAGTCCGGCCTGCAGGCCGATCTCGACAAGCTCGGCTTCAATCTCGTCGGCTACGGCTGCACGACCTGCATCGGCAATTCCGGCCCGCTGCCGGGACCGATCTCCAAGACGATCAACGACAAGGGCCTGATCACCGCGGGTGTACTCTCGGGCAACCGCAACTTCGAGGGCCGCATCTCGCCGGACGTCCAGGCCAACTATCTCGCCTCCCCGCCGCTTGTCGTCGCTTATGCGCTTGCCGGTACGGTGCAGAAGGACCTGACCAAGGAACCGCTCGGCGAAGACCAGAACGGCAACCCGGTCTACCTGAAGGACATCTGGCCGACGTCGCACGAGATCCAGGAATTCATCGCCAAGTACGTCACCCGCGAACTCTTCGAATCGAAGTATGCCGACGTGTTCAAGGGCGACGAGAACTGGCAGGCGGTGCAGGTCCCGGCCGGCCAGACCTATGCCTGGGACGATCAGTCGACCTATGTGCAGAACCCGCCCTACTTCGTCGGCATGGGCAAGACCGGCTCCGGCGTGTCCAATATCGTGGGAGCCCGCGTGCTCGGCCTCTTCGGCGACAAGATCACAACCGACCACATTTCTCCGGCCGGTTCGATCAAGGCAGCCTCGCCGGCTGGCGCGTACCTCATGGAACATGGCGTTGGGGTTGCCGACTTCAACCAGTACGGCACGCGTCGCGGCAACCATGAGGTAATGATGCGTGGCACCTTCGCCAATATCCGCATCCGTAACCACATGCTCGGCCCGAACGGCAAGGAAGGTGGCTACACCATCCACTATCCGTCGAAGGAAGAGATGTCGATTTACGACGCTGCCATGAAGTACAAGTCCGAGGGCATCCCGCTGGTCATCTTCGCCGGCGTCGAATACGGCAATGGCTCCTCCCGCGACTGGGCGGCCAAGGGGACCAACCTGCTCGGCGTCCGCGCGGTCATCGCCCAGTCGTTCGAACGCATCCACCGTTCGAACCTGGTCGGCATGGGCGTCGTTCCGTTCGTCTTCGAGGAAGGCACCACCTGGCAGAGCCTCAACCTGAAGGGCGATGAGCTGGTAACCATCGAGGGCCTCGACGGGGAGATCAAGCCGCGCGAGAAAAAGATCGCCAAGATCACCTACTCAGACGGAACCGTGAAGGACATCCCGCTGATCTGCCGCATCGATACGCTGGACGAGGTCACCTATGTGAACAACGGCGGCATCCTGCAGACAGTTCTGCGCGATCTGGCCGCCTGACTTCCGCTCGCTCGAATACGGGCCGCCGGGACATGCTCCCGGCGGCTTTTTCTTGGATCGGCGATCACAAACGGGCGTCTCACCCCATCGTGACTTCTCGTTGAAAGCCCGAGCGAGTATTGCTGACTTGTGACTATTTATAGGATACCGGCCTCGTGGCACTGAACGGGACCGGCACATCTACGAGTAAACGGGTTCGATGGATGACCTCGATTGTGTTCGCCCGCTACGCCCTGGTCTGCATGACCGTTATCGGCACATCCGCCCAAGCGCAGGACGGTGTGAGGCCGCGGGGGGTCGTCGAGCTTTTCACCTCTCAGGGCTGCAGCTCCTGCCCTCCGGCTGACGAGGCGTTCGAAAAGCTCGTGAAGACGGGCGACCTCGTGGCGCTCGCCTACCACGTCGACTATTGGAACTATATCGGTTGGAACGACACGCTGGCCACACCAGAGAATACCGGCCGCCAATATGCTTACGCCCGAAGCCTCGGTCGCAGCGGCGTTTACACTCCGCAAGTCGTTCTCAATGGTCGCGATCATCTGAAGGGAACCGATGCGGACGAGGTCGTGCACAAACTGAACCGGATGGAGCAGCAAGGTCTCGGTCTTTCGGTACCTGTCAAAGCGGCGCGCAAAAGCGAGGAATTGGAGATCACGGTCGGAAAGGGAGAGGGCAAGGCGGATGTCGTCATTGTCTATTTCCGCCGGAAGGAAATTGTCGACGTCCTGAAAGGCGAGAACGTCGGCAAGAAAGTTGCCTACTGGAACAGCGTCACCGACGTCCAGACGGTCGGAATGTGGGAGGGAAGTGAACTTCACCTCGTGCTGCCGGCCAAAGTCATGGCAAAGGACGGGAACGACGGTTGCGCCGTCCTGCTTCAGACTTCCGGCACAGAAGGAGAGCCGTCAGCCATTCTCGGCGCGACGATGATCATCGGCAACGATGGCACCTAGCCCCTGAGGGGGTGGTCCGGCCTAGAAGCATTGGGGGGGCTGGGGGTAAGGGGTCAATGCGACAGACCGGACCTTTGGCGCGGCGCGCCAACTCAGTGACGCCAGCTTCGGTTGCAAATGGGGCGCTGTTTTGACCAAAATGCGGCGATGGAAAGAAAGGCAGTATGCTTCACTTATTTGCACACAGGCTTGCTTTTTGTGCTGCCTGAGGCAAACTGTCACCCATCTGTCATAACCGAGAAGTCGGGGAAGTCTTGATGAGCGATCAGCCGGATTTGCCGTGCACGGATGCACCGCAGGCAAGCCATTCGGCGCCTATCATCAGGCTACAGGATTACCGCCAGAGTCGCGATACGCTTCCGGTCACGTTCCACCGCAAGGAGCTCGATTCGATCCTGTGGATCTATGGGCGCATGGTAGGCGAGGGCGAATGGCGCGACTACGCGATCGACCATCTGAAGGACAAGGCCGTCTTCTCGGTGTTCAAGAGATCTGGCGAACTGCCGCTTGATCGAATCGAAAAAGATCCGGGACTCGCCGCCAGACAGGGCGCTTATTCGGTGATTCACACCAGCGGCCGGGTGCTGAAGCGTGGGCACGAACTGACGCAGGTGCTGAAGATCTTCGATAAGAAGCTGAAGCTGGTGGAATAGACTGACCTTAGTAAAGTGATCCGGGATACGCCCTTTCGTCTGGCGCCGTAGTGTTTCCGTCACCCAGCGGCAACTGCATGAGGACCGTGTCGAGCCACTGGCTGTGCTTGAAGCCGGTCCCGACCAGCGTGCCGGTCATCACGAAGCCGCATCCAGCGTGGAGACGAACCGAAGCCGGACTCGCGCCACCGATTACGGCTACCATCTGTCGGAAGCCGAGCGCGGTGCAGCGCCGTATCAGTTCCTTCAACAGCGCCTTGCCTATCCCCCTGCCTTGAGCCTGGCAGGCGAGGTATATGGAATCCTCGACGAGCCATCGGTAGGCGGGCCGCGTGCGGAATGCAGACGCATAGGCGTAGCCGAGGAGCGTACCGTCCTCGTCGACGGCCGCGATATGAGGATATCCCTGGCCGGTGATCGTTGCGAAGCGCGAGGCCATTTCCTCTTGCGTCGGCGGAATGAGCTCGTAGCTGGCAGTGCCGGTCAGCACAGCGTCGGCATAGATCGCTGTTATTGATGTGACATCCGTCAACTGTGTATTGCGCAGAACAAAAGACATGGCAGGGACGCAGGAAAGAGGAAGCAATACCGGCATCTTCCACAAACGTTATCGCGCGGCAAGATCGGCCTTGGGACCAGATAAAGAAAGGCCCGGCAGTGCTCTGCCGGGCCTCCGAGGGACGAGTTAAAATCGCCCGAGACAGGCACGCTTACGCGTGGATATCGGTATCTTTCGTTTCGCGAAGGAAGATCATGCCGATAACGAACGACACGCCTGCGATGACGATCGGATACCAAAGGCCGTAGTAAATATCGCCCTTGGCCGCGCTCATCGCGAAAGCCGTTGCCGGCAGCAGGCCACCGAACCAACCGTTACCGATATGGTAGGGTAGGGACATGCCGGTGTAACGGATACGGGTCGGGAACATCTCGACCAGCATCGCCGCAATCGGACCGTAGACCATCGTTACATAGATCATCAGGATCGTGAGAACGGCGACCATGCCGGTCCAGTTCACGGCCTGAGGATCAGCAACCATCTTGAAGGCGCCGCCGTTCGGGACCGTGTAGACCGCCATTTCCGTAGCACCAGCCGCCTCTTCAGCAGTCAGCAGCTTGTCTGTAACGAGTTGGCTCGTCGGGACCATCGTCTTCTCGCCGGCCCGAAGAGCTGCGGCGTCGAGATTAAGTTCCGGGTTGCCGGCGACGAAGGCGTCGAGCTTGCTTTCGGGAACCTTCGCTGCCGCTCGAACCAACGGATACCCGTTGGCCTGCAGAGCCAGGTTGATGCCCTTCTGCATCTTGCCGTCGGCCGCCTTGGCCTGGTCACCAGCCTTTACGGCGTCATAGCTCTCGATCGTCGCATCGCCGATCTTGATCGAGGCGACGGAGCCCGCGGGACCTGCGACGACATCGTAGGGCACCGAGTTCTTCGTCAGCGTCGAGGTTGCGATGTCACAAGAGGTGGTGAACTTCGCAGTGCCCGTCGGGTTGAACTGGAAGTTACAATCCTTCGGATCGGCGGTCACCGTCGCGCGAATGCTCTCCTGCGCCTGCGCAAGGGCCGGGTTACCAAACTGGGTCATGGCCTTGAACAGAGGGAAGTAAGTTACGACGGCAAGCAAAAGGCCGGCCATGATGATCGGCTTACGGCCGATCTTGTCAGAGAGCCAGCCGAACACGACGAAGAAGAGAGTACCGATCGCAAGAGCGATCGCGATCATGACGTTGGCGTCCTGAGCGTCGACCTTCAGCACGTTCTGCAGGAAGAACAGCGCGTAGAACTGGCCCGAGTACCAGACCACTGCCTGACCGGCCACGGCGCCCAGAAGCGCGAGAATAGCCACCTTGGCATTCTTCCACTGACCGAAAGCTTCCGAAATCGGAGCCTTGGACTGCGTGCCCTCTTCCTTCATTTTCTGGAAGGCCGGCGACTCGTTCATCTTCATACGAATCCAGACCGACACTGCCAACAGCAATGACGAGAGCAGGAAGGGAATACGCCAACCCCACGCTGCGAACGCGTCCTTGCCCATCGCGCTCTGAATGCCGAGGATGATGAGCAGCGAAAGGAACAGACCCAGCGTCGCAGTGGTCTGGATCCAGGACGTGTAGAAACCGCGGCGACCATGCGGGGCATGCTCGGCCACATAGGTTGCAGCGCCGCCATACTCGCCGCCGAGAGCGAGGCCCTGCAGCATGCGAAGCGCAATCAGGACGATCGGAGCGGCAATGCCGATACTCGCCGACCCGGGCAGAAGACCGACCAGGAAGGTCGATGAGCCCATGATCAGGATCGTGATCAGGAAGGTGTATTTGCGGCCGACGAGGTCCCCGAGCCGGCCGAACACCAGTGCGCCGAACGGACGGACCAGAAAGCCCGCAGCGAACGCGAGCAAGGTAAAAATGTTCCGGGTCGTCTCCGGATACTGCGAGAAGAAGGTCGCGCCGATGTAGATCGCAAGCGAACCATAGAGATAGAAGTCATACCATTCGAAAACGGTGCCGAGAGACGATGCGAAAATAACTTTTCGCTCCTCTCGCGTCATGCCACGCGGCGCACTGCCGACGGCTGCGACATTTGCCATTGTTGTTCCTCCACAAAGAAAACGCCCCCGGTCGCGACGCGCCCATTACTCCTCCAGGCAGAACCGTCGCGATAACGGATCTTTTACACACTGGCAGAAAACGGTTGAAATCAAGAGAGATGCTTTGGAATTATGACTTTAGTCTAATGCGCCAAGTGGAACTCTCGAGGGTTTTCAACAGGTGGAACGGCTGTTGTGGTATTTGGCGGCGCAAAGGTGACGGCTGTACCCGTTGAACCCCTCGCCTTGTAACCGAAGCGCGGGCCTGATGATTCGGAGCGAGCGTAACCTCGGGCGGACGGCCGGTGAGACCGCTGAAGCTTGCCGTTCGCTGCCATCAACGGCAGCAGACGACTGTGAGGATCGGAGCCACGAGATCACGGGTTCATCTCTTGGTGGGCGGACCAAGGCACGCGCGTTACGCTTCCACTTGACTCCGTCGGAAAACACCTTAATAGCTCGGCCGGAAAAGGGATCCGCTCATGCATTACTTCGGTCTGCCTATTGTCGCAGTGCCCGACCTGGCCAATCCGGCTGGGCAAAGTGCATTTGTTTCCCCTTCATCCACAACCAAGGCCAAAACGACGACGAAAACCGTCTGACGTCTCTGGCCTCCGCTCTCTCCCCGGCAAGGCCGGGGACACGGAAACAGGGCGCTTGCCGCATGTTTCCCCTCACCCAGCCGTGGAGAGAAAGAAAGAGAGCAGGAAACATGGGTTTCAAGATTGCAGTTGTAGGTGCTACCGGCAATGTCGGGCGGGAAATGCTTGGCATTCTCGCGGAGCGCGGCTTTCCCGCAGACGAAGTTGTTGCACTAGCGTCGGCCCGCTCGCAGGGCACGGAAGTATCCTTTGGCGACAGGACGCTGAAGGTACAGAACCTCGAAAACTACGATTTCTCCGACACCGATATCTGCCTCATGTCGGCAGGCGGCACCATTTCACAGAAGTGGTCGCCGAAGATTGGGGCCCAGGGCTGCGTCGTGATCGACAACTCGTCCGCATGGCGCTACGACGCCGACGTCCCGCTGATCGTACCGGAAGTAAACCCGGACGCCATCGTCGATTTCAAGAAGCGCAACATCATCGCGAATCCGAACTGCTCGACCGCCCAGTTGGTCGTCGCCCTGAAGCCGCTTCACGACGCGGCCAAGATCAAGCGGGTGGTTGTATCCACCTACCAGTCGGTCTCGGGCGCCGGCAAGGAAGGTATGGACGAACTCTTCAGCCAAACTCGCGCGGTATTCGTCGCCGATCCGATCGAGGCGAAGAAGTTCACCAAGCGCATTGCCTTCAACGTCATTCCGCACATCGACGTTTTCATGGAGGATGGCTACACGAAGGAAGAATGGAAAGTCCTCGCTGAAACCAAGAAGATGCTCGATCCCGCGATCAAGGTGACTTGTACCGCCGTCCGCGTTCCAGTGTTCATCGGCCATTCGGAATCGGTGAACATTGAGTTCGAGAACGAAATTACGGCCGATCAGGCCCGCGACATCCTTCGCGAAGCCCCTGGTTGCCTCGTCGTCGACAAGCATGAGAACGGCGGTTACGTCACCCCGGTCGAGTGTGCCGGTGAGGATGCGACATATATCTCGCGTATCCGCGAGGACGCGACGGTCGAGAACGGCCTCAACCTGTGGGTGGTGTCCGACAATCTCCGCAAGGGCGCGGCACTCAATGCGGTTCAGATCGCGGAGCTGCTCGTCAATCGAGGCCTGTTGAAGCCGAAGAACGTCGCGAAATAACGGGCGGAGATTCGCGCCGTCGCCGGTCCAGGCCGGCGACGGAGGCGTAGAACCTTCACCCAGGGCAGCACTCTCAAGTAACTGACAAGTCCGAAACTACCGCGTGACAGAATCAGTGCCGGCTGGCATGTTCGCCGGCAAGGTTCAGGATGCGGAACACGAGGTCTCTATGCAATTCTCAAAGTTTGCCACGGCCGCTTTTCTGGCAATGGTTGTCGGTGGCGCAGCGATCAGCAGCGCCAACGCGGCTCAATGCGGCAAGACATCAGCAGGGTTCTCTGAATGGATTCAGGAATTCAAGCAGGAAGCGGCCGCACAAGGTGTAAGTGCAAGGTTGCTGGACCAGGTTTTCGCGACCGTCTCGTATAATACCAACACCATTCGTGCGGACCGCGGCCAGAAGAGCTTCAAGCTTTCTTTCGACCAATTCATGAAAAAGCGTGGCGGCGCGGTCATCATTTCCCGCGGCAAGGCAATGAAAAAGAACAATGCCTCGCTGTTTGCAAGGATCGAGAGCAGATACGGGGTTCCGGCCGGTCCGCTGATCGCCATCTGGGGTATGGAGACTGGCTTCGGAGGATATATGGGCAACGAGCACACGCTCTCTGCTGTCGCCACCCTTGCCTATGACTGCCGGAGGACTGATTACTTCACCGATCAGCTTTATGCCGCGCTCCAGCTCGTAGGACGCAAGTCTCTGGCTCTCAATGCCAAAGGCGCCGCTCACGGTGAAATTGGTCAGACGCAATTCTTGCCGCGCAACGTCGTCCGTTTCGGTGCCGACGGCGATGGAGACGGTCGCATCGACCTGGTGCACTCACGCGCTGATGCTCTCGCCTCGACCGCCAATTTCCTGCGCGGTCACAGCTGGCACCCCGGTGCGGGCTATCAGCCGGGCGAACCGAATTTCGGAGCACTCCAAGGCTGGAACGCGGCCTCCGTCTACCAGCAGGCCATCGCCTATATCGGAGCGCAGATCGACGGGCAGTAGAGCCTAGAATTCGAGACGCTCGAAATCGCGCGTCTCGCGGTTCATGATCCAGAGTTCGCCATTTCCGATGTCGAACCACGCGCCGTGAATACTGAGCTTTCCGCGCTCCTCGAGAATCTTCACACAGGGAAAAGTCTTGAGATTCGCAATTGAGTTGCGAATCGAGATGCGTTCCAAGGCGGTCTGCCGTTCGCCCGCCGTCATGACGGAATTTGTCTGAATCTGTTCGGCTGCCGGTTTCAGCAGTCCCATCCACTTGCCGATGAAGTCACCGGGAGAGAGCGGCTCCGCATTCGGGTCGAGTGCGGCGCGAATACCTCCGCACCGTCCATGGCCCATCACGATGATATCGCGCACTTTCAGGGCCTGCACAGCGAACTCGAGCGCTGCGGAGGTCGCATGATACTGGCCGTCCGGCTCGTAGGGAGGAACCATGTTCGCGACGTTACGGACCACGAAAAGCTCACCCGGACCGGCATCGAAAATGGTTTCCGGAGCCGCCCGAGAATCGCAACAGGCAATCACCAATGTCTGGGGTTTCTGGCCGGTCTCCGCCAGAACGCGGTAACGTTCGCGCTCATCGACGTAGCGCCCGGTCATAAAGTTGCGATAGCCGGTAACGAGAGAGTCTGGAAAACGCAGCATGTATATTGAATTATAATGGTCTGAAATGAGATGCAATCCGCTCTTGCAACATTCTTACAAGAGTTGCCGGGCCATGGGTCCTCCCGTCGGTCACGAGGAGGGCTTGGTCCTGAAAGCAGGGTGCATAATCCGCCGAATCTGCACAAGTGCCATCGGCGACACGAGGCTCGACGCATCGCTTTCCAATGTCAGCTCGTCGCTCCCGCGCTTCATCGTTCGCGCCAGCACCTCGTAGACACTCGCAGTCGTCAGCTGGAGTGCCCGCTCTTCGGGAACCCCTGAGAGAAGGCGGGCAAGGAAGACTGCGGCGAGAAGATCACCCAGGCCGTTCGGCGGATTATCGATCCATCGGTGCTCTGCCAGCAAGGCATGCCGGCCGGAAAGCAGAAGGTTGCCGACCCCTCCTGCCATCATCGGCACTGCCGACGTCACGAGCATACGCGCTGGACCGAGCGACAAGGCCGCATCGATGAGGTCGGCATTGGTTTCGAGCGGGCTCGCCACCATCCAGCCAAGTTCATACCGATTGGGAGTCGCAATCGAGGCAAGCGGAATCAGGTTGTCGCGTATTCCCTCTGCGGTATCGTCAGGAACATAGAGACCGCCTACATCCCCCATAACCGGATCGCAGAGGTAAAGGAGATCAGGATTTTTCGCCCTAATCGCCGTGGTGAGGCGGGCGACGGAACGGGTCTGCGCAGCGCTTCCGAAGTAACCCGTCAGTATCGCGCCCACTTCAGAAATCCATGGCGCGCCGATGAGGTCATCGATCATTTTGTCGAAGCTGTCGTCCGGAAAGGAAAGCCGCGTCGCCTTCCCATGCCCCGGGTGCCACGGGAGGACGACGGTCGGCACGGCCCAGACCGGATACCCAAGCGTTTCCAGCGCAAAGACGGCGGCACGGTTTCCGACGGATCCCCGAACCACATGGCTGGAAATGACGATCACCGCACCGGCAGGGCTCTTAGTCATGACCGATATCCTTAAACAACGATTTTTGTCGTCAAATAACCACAAAATCGCAAAATTACACCGTAGCTTCTAATTTCATAGGCGATTTGTGTGGCATTCTTAAACGAGTCGGTATTAAACAGCGCCTATACGAGTCACGTTGTAGGCTGGAGCATAAGGAAGGAAAGGCTCGATGGTCGCAAGCAGGAAATCCAAGCGAGATTATAATTGGGAGCTGACCCACGGACGGCTTGAGGAACTGGGGAAGCCTTTCATCGATCCGGATATTTTGTTCAGCCGCGCCAGCGCGGACGACCTTGCCCTCTACACGTCTGAAATGCTTGCTTTTTCGGCTGTACGGGCGGCGGAAGACGTCGCGAGTTGGGACGGAAACGAGCCGAAGATCACGATTGAGCATGTGCCCGGTGTTGAGCACTCAGGCATTCCCGCGAGCGTGCTCTCGATCGTAGATCGCAACAAACCCTTCCTTTACGACTCAGTTATGGGCGAGGTTACCAGCCTCTATCGCGACATCTTTCTTGCAATTCACCCCATCCTGGTGACCGAACCGAACAAGACTGTCGAGCTCTTCCGGCCGGACAAGCCGACCGATCCGGCGCATCGGGTCAGCTACATTCAGCTCCATCTCGCGCCACTCACGAACGAGCAGGCCGACGCGCTGAGAGAGCGCCTCGCCTTCGTCCTCGAGCAGGTTCGCATGGCCTCGAGCGACTGGCAGGCGATGCTCGCGGTCCTGGAGACCTCGATGGAGGAAGTGAGGCAACTCGCGCCCGGTCGACGGCAAGCCGAGCGCGACGAAGCACTCGCGTTTCTCGACTGGCTCAAGAATGACAACTTTACCTTCCTCGGCATGCGGGAATACGTCTACACAGGAGACGGTTCGAGCGCGAAACTCGAGCGAGGCAAGGGGCGCGGTCTCGGCATTCTCGCCGATCCCGAAGTTCTCGTTCTTCGTCACGGCAAGCAAGCGGTCACGACCACACCGGAAATCCTGGAATTTCTGCAGGGTCCGGATTTTCTCATTGTTACCAAGGCGAATGTGAAATCGGTCGTGCACCGGCGGGCGTACATGGACTACGTCGGCGTGAAGCGTTTCGACGCGTCCGGAAAGGTGGTGGGTGAGCTTCGCATCGTCGGCCTCTTCACGGCTACCGCCTACACCCGCTCGGTAAGCCAGATTCCGTTGCTGCGCGCCAAAGTCGAGAAAGTGGTCGAACACTTCGGTTTCGACCCGCAAAGCCATTCCGGCCGCATGTTGCAGAACACGCTCGAATTTTATCCGCGCGACGACCTTTTCCAGATCGACGCGGAATTGCTTGCCCGGTTCTGCGAGCAGATCAACGATCTCTCCGAACGTCCGAGAGTCCGCGTCCTGCCGCGTATCGATCATTTCGACCGGTTTGTCTCCCTGATCGTCTACGTCCCCCGAGAGGACTACAATTCTCTCGTACGCGAGAAAATCGGAAACTACTTCAAGGAAGCCTATCAAGGTCATGTCTCGGCCTACTACCCTGCATTTCCGGAGGGAGGGGTCGCGCGCGTCCATATCATTATCGGCCGCAACGAAGGCAAGACGCCCCGCATACCGCAGGTACGGCTTGAAGAAGAGGTCCGCGCGATCACCGCGCGCTGGGCGGACCGGTTTGCGGCACTAGCGGGGTCGAGTGCTCCGGCGCTTACCGTCAGCCAAGCGTATCAGGAGGCCTTCACTCCCGAAGAAGCGGTGGCCGATCTGCGGCACATCAATGCCTGCCTCGATGGCCGGCCCGTCAGTATCGGCTTCCATAAGCAGGCATCGGAGAAAGGAAGTCTCCTCTATCTCAAGATTTTTCATGCCGGAGAACATCTGCCGCTGTCGCGGCGCGTGCCACTTCTGGAGAACCTTGGTTTCGGCGTCATCAGTGAACGTACCTTCGACATCCATGTGTCAGCTGCGGAGAGTCGTAAGCTTGTCGTGCTGCACGACATGGAGCTGGAAGTCCGTGGCGGCGGTGCATTCGACATCGATCGCGATGGAACGTTGCTCGAGGACGCGTTCCTCGGCGCCTTTACCGGCGCGATCGGCAACGATACCTTCAACCGTCTGGTGATGACCGCAGGACTGACCGCTCGAGAGGTCACGGTTCTGCGCGCCTATGCAGCGTATCTCCGCCAGTGCGGAATCGTCTATTCGCAA
This sequence comes from Ciceribacter azotifigens, assembly GCF_048159625.1. Lineage (NCBI taxonomy): Bacteria > Pseudomonadati > Pseudomonadota > Alphaproteobacteria > Hyphomicrobiales > Rhizobiaceae > Ciceribacter > Ciceribacter azotifigens. The sequence goes on from NZ_JBLQTA010000013.1 coordinate 44,705, forward strand.
AACCACATTGCCGAAACGCTGAACAAGTATCCGCAGATCGCTGCATCGATCTTCAGGCTGTTCAGTGACATCTTCGATCCCGCACTCAGCGAAAAGAGCAGGCAGCGGAAGGTCAACGACAGCCGAAAGGAACTGCTCGACGCGCTCGTTGCCGTACCCACCATTGATGAAGATCGCGTTCTTCGCCGCTATCTGAATGCGGTAGACGCGACGCTCCGGACGAATTTCTTCCAGAAGACCTCAAGCGGCGAACCTCGCCCCATGCTCGCCTTCAAGTTCGATCCGCAACGCCTGGAAGGAATACCGGAACCGCGCCCATTCCGCGAGATCTTCGTCTATGGCGTAGAAGTGGAAGGCGTCCACCTCAGATTCGGCAAGGTCGCGCGTGGCGGGCTGCGCTGGTCCGACCGCGCCCAAGACTACCGAACGGAGGTACTGGGGCTGGTAAAGGCCCAACAAGTCAAGAACGCCGTCATCGTGCCGGTGGGCGCCAAGGGCGGCTTCTTCCCCAAACAGCTCCCGGCGAGCGGAAGCCGCGACGAATATCTGAACGCAGGCAAGGAAGCCTACAAGACCTACGTCACGACGCTGCTGTCGATCACCGACAATATTCAGAGTGGACAGATTGTGCCGCCGGCGGACACGGTACGGCTTGATGATGACGATCCCTACTTTGTCGTTGCCGCCGACAAGGGTACGGCAACCTTCTCCGATACAGCAAACGCCCTCGCGCGTGCGGCCGGCTTCTGGTTGGATGACGCCTTCGCGTCGGGTGGTTCCGCGGGTTACGACCACAAGAAGATGGGCATCACGGCACGAGGAGCGTGGGAAGCGGTCAAGCGGCATTTCCGCGAGATGAACATCGACATACAGACGACGCCCTTCACTGTCGCGGGGGTCGGTGACATGTCTGGAGACGTCTTCGGCAACGGCATGTTACTGTCCGAAAAGATCCGTCTCCTCGCCGCATTCGATCACCGCGACATCTTTATCGACCCGAATCCCGATACAGACCTCTCCTTCGCCGAGCGCAAACGGCTTTTCGCCCTGCCGCGGTCGAGCTGGCAGGATTACGACCGCAAGGCGCTTTCAAAGGGCGCGATGATTATCTCCCGCGCCGTTAAATCCGTAGATCTGACGGCGGAAGCGGCGGCGGCGATCGGCCTCGAAAAGACGGCCGCGACGCCCTTTGAAATTATGACTGCGATCCTGAGGGCACCGGTTGATCTTCTTTGGTTCGGAGGCATCGGAACCTACATCAAGGCAGCGGGGGAGACGGACGCGGAGGTCGGCGACCGAACCAATGATGCGATCCGTGTGAATGGAAATGAAGTTCGCGCCAAGGTTATCGGTGAGGGTGCAAACCTCGGCGTAACCCAGCGCGGACGAATTTCTTATGCGCTCAGCGGCGGGCGTCTGAATTCAGACGCCATCGATAATTCCGCAGGCGTGAACTCCTCCGACGTCGAGGTCAATATCAAGATCGCGCTGGCGCCAGCGGTTGCGGAAAATCGCCTCACCATGGCCAAGCGCGACAAGTTGCTCGCCGACATGACCGACGAAGTCGCATCCCTCGTTCTGCGCAACAATTATCTGCAGCCGCTGGCAATCTCGCTGACGGAGCGGAAGGGCGTTCGCAACCGGGAGGAACTGAGTCGCCTGATGTCTTCACTCGAGGCAGCGGGACGGCTCAATCGCAAGGTCGAGACCCTGCCCGATGACAATGCACTTGCCGAACGCTATGCCGAAGGCAAGGCACTGACCCGTCCGGAGATAAGCGTTCTGCTCTCCTACGCCAAGATCGTTCTCTTCGATTCACTGGTGGCGTCGGACCTGCCGGATGACCCGTATTGCGCGACAACGCTCTTCAACTATTTCCCCGCGAAGATGCGCAAGGCCTTTGCGGCGGAGATCGCCGGCCACCGCTTGCACAGGGAGATCGTTGCCACCGTGCTGGCCAATCACGTGATCAACCGCGGAGGTCCGGGCTTTGTCGTCACCACAGCAGATGCGACCGGTGTTCTTCCGGCAGATGTGGTCAAGGCCGCGCTGCTTGTCAGGGATGGTCTCGACCTAACGGATCTGTGGGCGCGCATCGATGCTCTGGATGCGAGGGTACCGGGAGAACTGCAGAACAGACTCTATGCAGCCGTAGAAGACGTCTATACCGGCGTATCACGTCTGCTCGTCGAAACAGGCCTTTCTGCAGGCACGATCACCGAAGCGCTTGCCCGCCTCAAGTCGACCGTCAAGTCGTTGAAGCAGTCGTTTGGGACTGCGCTGCCCGAAGACCTGCGTCAAAGGCTCGACAAGGAAGTCGCCGAGCTCGTGCAGGCGGGAGCGCCGAAGGATCTTGCCGGGGACGTTGTCCGCTTGTCGGTCCTGTTGCTGGTGCCGGAAGTCATGCAAATCTCGGGGCGAACGGGCGCAACGATCGCGCGCACCGTCAGCAGCTACTTCGCGGTCTCCGGGGCTTTCAGCATCGAACGCGTTCTGGCTGCAGCCAACCGCGTCTCCACGGCCGATCACTACGAAAGCCTCTCACTGACCCGCAGCATTCATCAGATTGGTGCGGCGAGGCGTGACATCGTTGCCGAGGCGCTGTCGCGTTACGCAACGGAAAGGGATCCAATTATTGCGTGGCGACGGGCCGATCAGCAGCGTATCGACCGGCTTGTCACCGAGCTGGTTGCGATCACGGAGAGCGGCGATCCCAGCCTTTCGAAAATTGCGGTTGCCGCGGGCCTTCTGACGGATCTTGCGCACGGAAAGACAAGGTGACACTCTCCCCCGAAACATTCGGGGGAAGAGTTGGTGGCGGTCGAAACGGAGATGCCGGCAGCGGGAACTGCAGAGGTGCCCGCCCGCGGAATTTTGGGCTGGATGCTGTTCGATTGGGCAGCCCAGCCCTTTTTTACGGTGGTGACGACGTTCATCTTCGGACCCTACTTCGTCTCGCGGATGACCTCCGACCCGGTCTCCGCCCAGGCGACATGGAGCAACACCGCGACGATCGCGTCGATCGTCATCGCCGTTCTCTCGCCTGTCCTCGGATCGATTGCCGATCAGTCCGGCAGCCGCAAGCCGTGGATTGCCTCCTTCGCGGTCATCAAGATCATCAGCCTCAGCTTGCTCTGGACCGCGGCCCCGGGCTCGCCGGTTGTCGTTCCCGTTATTCTGATCATTCTCGCCACGGTGTCGGCCGAGTTCTCCGTCGTCTTCAACGACTCCATGATGCCGCGGCTTGTTACGCCGCAGACGGTTGGCAGGATCTCCAACATCGCTTGGGGTCTTGGCTATCTCGGCGGGATCATCGTTCTCATCGCTGTGGTGACCCTGCTGGCAGCGAACCCGGAGACAGGAATGACGCTGATCGGCCGACCGCCACTTTTCGGACTGGATCCGGTTACCGGCGAGGATGCGCGCATCACGGGACCGATATCGGCTCTCTGGTATTTCGTCTTCATCCTGCCGATGTTCTTCTTCACCCCCGACGCGACCAAGGGCAAACCACTCCGCGAAGCCGTGAGAACCGGCTTGAGCGAACTCGGCAATACGCTTGGTGAACTGAGAGCGAGGGCCGGCCTCGCCCGGTTCCTGATCGGGCGCATGATCTATCAGGACGGTGTGAACGGCCTGCTGGTGCTCGGCGGTGTCTTTGCGGCAGCGATGTTCCAGTGGTCGACCATGGAAATCGGGCTCTACGGCATAATTCTGAACGTCGTCGCAATCTTCGGCTGCCTGGCAGCGGGTTCGATCGATCGGCGGTTCGGCTCGAAATTCACAGTGCTTCTCAGCCTCGTTCTGCTGATCGTCGCCACGTTCGGCATCATCTCGACCGGTCCGGGCTACACGCTCTTCGGCATCATCGATCTCTCCGCGATGTCCACACCCGGTATTTTCGGAACAGCCGCGGAGAAGACCTATATCCTGTTCGGCGTTCTTATCGGACTCGCCTTCGGCCCCGTTCAGGCCTCGTCGCGTTCTTACCTCGCCCGCAGTGTTCCCCCGAACGAAGCGGGGCGCTACTTCGGCATTTATGCACTGTCCGGACGCGTCACGAGTTTCATGGCCACCTTGAGCTTCTCGATGCTGACCTACTGGACCGGCTCGCCGCGAGTTGGCATGGCAAGCATTCTGATCTACCTCGGCGGGGGATTCATCATGCTGCTTGCCACGCCTTACCCGGCCGGCCGTAATCCGGCGGCCAGGCCAAAATAAAAGGAGCCCGGCCGAAGCCGGACTCCAAAATAGCGATACGGTTTCCGTGATCAGTGACGGAAGTGGCGAATACCGGTGAAGACCATCGCCACGCCATGTTCGTCGGCTGCTGCGATCACTTCCTCGTCGCGCATAGAACCACCTGGCTGGATGACAGCGGTCGCACCTGCCGCGATGGCAGCGAGCAAACCATCGGCAAAGGGATAGAAGGCCTCCGAGGCAACCGCCGACCCCCTCGTCAAAGGCTGTGCAAGGCCGAGTGCTTTGGCCGCGTCTTCGGCCTTCATTGCGGCGATACGGGCAGAATCGACGCGGCTCATCTGGCCTGCGCCGATACCCGCCGTCTGTCCGTCTTTCGCGTAGATCACCGCGTTCGACTTTACGTGCTTGGCGATCTTGAACGCGAATTTCATGTCTTCGAGTTCGGTCGGCGTCGGGGCGCGCCTGGTGACGACACGAAGGTCTAGATCTTCAACGACGACATTGTCGCGAGACTGGACCAACAACCCGCCGGAAACGGTCTTCGCCGTGATGCCAGCCGCCCGCGGATCGGGGAGGCGACCCGTCGTCAGGAGGCGAAGGTTTGCTTTCCGGGCGATGATCGCCTTGGCTTCTTCCGTGACATCGGGCGCAATGATCACCTCCGTGAAGAGCTTTACGATCTCTTCAGCTGTCGCGGCGTCAAGCGTCTGGTTGAGTGCGATGATGCCGCCGAAGGCCGAAACGGAATCGCAGGCGAGGGCGCGCTTGTAGGCATCGACGAGCGTCGAGCCAGTCGCAACGCCGCAGGGATTGGCATGCTTGATGATCGCGCAGGCCGGCCCATTTTCGGGCGCAAACTCGGCGACCAGCTCGAATGCCGCGTCGGTGTCGTTGATATTGTTGTAGGAGAGCTGCTTGCCTTGCAGCAGGGTAGCATTCGCGACGCCCGGGCGATCGTCGCCGGTGACGTAGAATGCTGCACTTTGATGCGGATTTTCACCGTAGCGCATCTTCTCCTTCAGAACGCCGCCGATGGTGCGATACATCGGAACATCGATCGAAAGGGCATCGGCAAACCAGTTGGAGATCATCGTATCGTAGGCAGCTGTCCGGGCGAAGGCCTTCGCCGCGAACTGCTGGCGAAGGGCGTAGCTCGTCTGGCAATCGTCGGACGTGAGCGCCGCAAGCAGAGGTTCGTAATCGGCAGGATCGGTAACGATCGTCACGTAGGCATGGTTCTTTGCAGACGCGCGGATCATCGCCGGTCCGCCGATGTCGATGTTCTCGACGGTCGTCGGATAGTCCCCGCCGGCGGCTCGAACCTCCTCGAACGGATAGAGATTGATGACGGTGAGGTCGATGGCTTCGATCCCATGCTCACGCATCGCCTGCTGGTGTTCGGCATCGTCGCGGATCGCGAGAAGACCGCCATGAACGCGCGGATGAAGCGTCTTCACCCGCCCATCCATGATTTCCGGGAATTCGGTAACGTCGGAGACGTCGGTCACCGGCAGGCCGGCACCGGCAATCGCCTTGTGAGTGCCGCCGGTCGACAGAAGTCGTACGCCCATGGCGTTGAGCGCTCGGGCCAGCTCGACGATGCCCGCCTTGTCTGAGACCGAGAGAAGAGCGGTCTTGATTTTGACCCGGTCGGGAGCGGGTATTTTCTTGGAAACGACGGCCATGGTTTCTGCTCCAATCTGATGGGCGTGCTGCGGCAGCGCGGAAGATAGCATGTGTGGCAGCCGCCTAGCACAGCTTGCAGCGAGAAGAAACCGGCCTAAGCCTTATGTGTGAGAAACCAGCGGATTTCCGGGCCCTCAAAGGCGATTTCAAGCTGTTCGGAGGAACGCGCACCCGATGCGTCGGCGAAAAAGACGTCCTCGCTAATAACCACCTCACCCGTCGGGACCGAGAAGACCCAAGTCTCACCGTCTGGAGCGATCAGATGCACAGCACGACCGTCCACCTGTTCAAGGCGCACCGCCGGATGGATATGGAAACGGCCGAGGCTTTCAGGTGGCGGTGCACTTTGCAGCGGCTCGCCATTCGCCAGCAGAAGGCGGTCACGCCCCGCGACCTTTGTGCCAGCCTCGTTCAACCGTAGTTCCCGCTCATGCCAAAGGCCGAAATTGAGCAGATAGCCGTTATGGCGGGCACAAAGCCGGTCGCTCCCGTCGGCTGCCGTTTGTCGTGTCACCTCGACGGCAGTCACGCCCGATACCATCAAAGGGCCGAGGAAGGGGGAGCGCGAAATCCTCGCCGAAGATGTCTCACCAACTGAAACTGTCGAATGCGCGGCGGTCGTCCGCGCGAGCTGACGCAGCTTCTCGCCAGCAAAGCGCGGCGAGCCACTGTTGACGATGAGACGATGGCGCCCTGAGGAAAACTCGAAGGAAAGACAGCCAGCATGGGCTGTCTTCGACAGCTCCGCCGATCGCGGATGGCCCGTGTCGACGAGGATGACGGCCGAACCACCGGCGAGCCTGTGATACTGCGAATGTGGCAACGACTTGAAAGGTTGCCCGGCGGTTTCGTCGTAACGCAGCACGGACATCAATTCGTTGGCGAGAATCGAGGTCGCACCGTTGAAAAGAGCGAGATCGCCGCTTCCGTGCCGAAAGAAGCGCACTGCTGGGTACATTCTGTCGATGGCCGGAATGAGTTTTACCGGTATGTCGTGGCCCAGATTGATATAGGTCTGACGCAGAGGCAGCAGATCGAACAGAAGGTCAACCGCCACGTTCGGGTTACGCGAAATATGCCCGCCGTCCGGCAGAATCTGTCGGTCCAGCTCCCGGTCGAGATGCCGCGCGGCTCGACGAACGGAAATGCCCCGCATCTGCATTGAAATGGAAGCCATCGCGAGCGCGATCCGGACTCTCAGTCTCGGCAACCCATCCGGTACGTGATCGGCTATCTGGTTGAGATAGCGAATCTGGAAGGCGAGGTTCCCGAGGAACCGTCGATAGAAGCCACCTTCAGCATCCTGGAGGACGACCGGCGAATGCGACAACCAGGCGATCACCCGCTGGGCGATCACGTCAGCGTCCCACGGCACTCCGCTGATGCGGGTGCCATGTAGTCGAATCCAGTCATCGACAATGGCCCGAGCATTGGCGCAGGCGCCCGGTGACTTGTCAGCACGGACGTGACGGAGCCAGGTGAAGGAATGCAGGCGGACCGCAAATGATGGTGAAGGCGCCTCGAGATCGAAGGGCGACCGGTCATCCGCATCCAGGACCTTTCCCGCGAGCGGAAAGCGCCGAACAAGGATTTCTTCGGCAACGAACGGGTCGACGATCCTGAGGTCAGTGGGTGCGACGATCAGACGACCGGACCCCGCACCTGCAAAGCGCAAGGCTGAGACGTGGCCGATCGCGATTTGTCGGGAGATCCGTCTCCATGCTTCACGGAGGTAAAGATAGACCAGTCTTTGGCGTTCCGTGAATCGCATTGTTTTTCCATGACAGCGCGGCCGCACCGAAATCGAACGAAGAACGGGTCTCACCGTTTCGTACCCACGAAATGCATGCGCATGAACGACCCGCGCGCCGAGCGATTTAGTCGTTATCAGCCGGATGATGGCAATGATTTTGGTAAATATTCCGTTAATCTCGCGAGAGAACGCAGGCGTAGAACCCGTCGAGCCCACCTTCCGTGCCTTCCGGTCTCAGCATTGCCGGCGTGGTTCGCAACTCCCCGAGTGGAGTTACAGCTTCCGCCAGCCCCGGCCAGTCGGCAGCAAGGATCGGCTCCCGGCGATAGCCGGGCGTGTCCGCAAGGACGCGTGCGACAACCTCCTCTCCCTCGGAAGGATCGAGCGAGCAGTTCGAGAAAACGAGACGGCCGCCGCGACGCACCAGCGTCAGGGCATGGCGGAGAAGCGTCTCCTGCAGACTGGCGAGTTTTGCGACGTCCTCCGGGCCTTTGGTCCAGAGCACGTCAGGGTGCCGCCGCGCCGTACCCGTTGACGAGCAGGGGGCATCAAGCAAGACGCCGTCGAAGAGTTCGGATGGCCGGAAGTCGAGCAGATTGACGTTCACGCATTCGCACTCGAGATGCAGGCGGGCCAGATTACCTTTCAGCCGCCGCATGCGGTTTGCCGACTGCTCGACCGCAGTGACGGTGGCTCCGGCCTGTATAAGCTGTGCCGTCTTGCCGCCGGGTGCCGCACAGAGATCTGCCACCCGCTTTCCCGAGATCTCGCCAAGAAGCCGGGCCGGCAAAGCGGCCGCAGCATCCTGCACCCACCATTCGCCGTCGACGAAACCTTCGAGCGTCGGAATTCCACCGCGGAATCCGGTGAGGCGCACACTGCCCGTCGGAAGGACATATCCGTTAAGCCGCTCGGCCCAGACCTCCGGATCGCTCTTCACTGTGATATCGATAGGCGCGGGGCGGCCTTGGGCTTCCGCGATCTGCGCCGCCGCATCCGCACCGTATACCGCAGCAAGACGATCGAAGAACCATTTCGGCGTAGAAGGAAGCGATGCAACACTCGCGAGGCGCACCGCCTTCTCTCTCCCCAACCGGCGCAGAACGGCATTGACGAGCTTTGCAAAGCGCCTGTTGCGAGGATCCCGTGTCGCCTGTTCGACGGCAAGATCGACGGCAGAATGGTCGGGGACGTCGAGATACAGCATCTGCGTTATCGCGACCACGAACAAGTGGTGTAAGGAACGGGCGCCTTCCGGCAACGGGGAGTCGAGAAGCGACGAAAGAATCGCTTCGATGCGCGGCAAATGCCTGAGCGCAGCCTGCGATATCGCCCGAACCAGGGCACGATCCGGCTCGCTGAGCGTTCTGTACGCCGGATTGCCGTGCTCCGCATCCAGCATACCGTCCAGCGGTGTCCGGCGATCGACCACAGCCGCAAGGATTTTGGCAGCCGCTATTCTCGCGTCTAGCCCGGCTTTGTCTTCCAAAGCAGATCGGCGACGATCAGGATGGCTGTCCTTGTTTCTTGCCTTGCCGACTTTGGCTTTCTTGTTCTTGTCTCTGTCGTTCAAGACCACGGTCCCTTGGGCGGTTGCGAACCAACGCGGCGACGCCCGATATCCGGAACAGAGCGCGACCTGCGGCTCGGCTTAACAGCGGAATCGGACCACGTCGATACCGGCCCCGTGCTTTCCGCCATCCGCATCAGCTCCGCGATGCGGTTCTCCGTGTTTGGATGGGTCGAGAAAAGGTTGTCCATGCGTTCGCCGCTCAGGGGATTGATAATGAACATATGCGCCGTCGCAGGATTACGTTCGGCATCGTCATTGACGATCCGGGCGCTGTCGTTCGCAATCTTGCGCAGGGCGGACGCAAGCCAGCGGGGATCGCCGCAGATTTCGGCACCACGACGGTCCGCGGCATATTCGCGGGTACGGCTGATCGCCATCTGAACCAACATGGCGGCAAGCGGAGCGACAATCATTGTAACGAGCAGTCCGACAGCTCCGAGCGGGTTATTCTCGTCGCGGCGGCCGCCGAAGAAGAAGGCGAAATTACCGAGCATGGAGATAGCGCCGGCGAGCGTCGCCGTGATCGTCATGGTCAGCGTGTCACGGTTCTCGACGTGCGCAAGCTCGTGCGCCATGACACCGGCCACTTCTTCCGGAGCCAGGCGGTTCAGAAGGCCGGTTGAGGCGGCTACGGCCGCGTTCTGTGGATTGCGTCCGGTGGCAAACGCGTTCGGCTGCGGACTGTCGAAAACATAGACGCGCGGCATCGGCAGACTCGCCCGGTGCGCCAGGTCCCGGATGATCCGGAAGAATTCCGGGGCATTATTCTCGTCGATCTCCTGTGCCCGGTAAGCGGCGAGCACCATTCGGTCGGAGTTCCAATAGGAAAAGAAGTTCATGCCGGCGGCGATCATCAGCGCGATAATCATGCCGCTCTGACCACCTATCAGGTAGCCGACGCCCATGAACAGCGCCGTCATAAACGCAAGCAGCATCGCGGTGCGCATGAAGTTCATATTTCACTCCTCAGACTCTCTGCAGTTGGACATCGCTCGCTGCAGCGGCTACATTATGATTTAAAATTTCGGCGGGCGATTTCAATGTGTCGTGCGCCGACACATCCGGATACGAACGGACATGACACCCTTGCAAGACCAGCAGCATCCCTCCTCAGACAACAGCCCCACTTTGGAACATCCAGTGAAGAAAGAGCTCTCTGCCGCGGCCATACGTGCGCTGAAAGAGGCCGAGGAAAGGCGCCGCAGTGAAGCTACGGTCGAACCCGCAAAGGAGATCGGCGGACGAGGCGGCCCTGATCCCGCACGTTTTGGCGATTGGGAGATCAAGGGGCGTGCGATCGACTTCTGATATGGAATAAATACCTATTGTCGGCGCACGGAAACCGGAATATATTCCTTCTATGCGCTCGACTTACCTTCCCTCTCTCCTGTTCCTGGTCGCCGTATCAATTGGGCATCCAGCGGCTGCTTCCGAGGATCATTTGATCTCAGGGCCTGTGGAAGCAAAGCTCATTCGCGTCATCGATGGAGATACGCTTCTGGTCAGTGCCGCTCCGTGGCCAGAACATAGTATCGAGACATACGTCAGGTTGCGTGGAATTGACGCACCGGAACTGCACGCGAAGTGCGAAGCGACCCGCTTTGCCGCACAGCAGGCGCGAGATGCGCTCTCTGCCCTCGTCCCCGCCAAGGTCGCGCTGCTCTCAATTTCGGGCGACAAATATTATGGCCGGGTGTTGGCCGACATTCGTCTTGAGGACGGCCGAAGTGTCGCGGACGTCTTGCTCGCCTCCGGGCTTGTGGAGTCATATGACGGCGGCCGAAAAGCTCCCCACCGCTGCAACTGAACAAAACAAAAGGCCGCTCCATGATGCCATGGAGCGGCCTCTTGCCATTCTCATCTTAATTACTGACCGTTACGATTCTGACGGTTGGCGATCAGGTCGTCGACGACACCCGGATCCGCCAAGGTCGACGTATCGCCGAGGGAGCCAAAATCGTCCTCGGCAATCTTGCGCAAAATGCGCCGCATGATCTTGCCGGAGCGAGTTTTCGGCAATCCCGGTGCAAACTGGATCTTGTCCGGCGTGGCGATCGGACCGATTTCCGCGCGCACATGCTTGAGGAGATCCTGACGCAGCGCATCGTCGCCAGCATGATCCGCCATCAACGTGACGTAGCAATAGATACCCTGCCCCTTGATCGGGTGGGGATAGCCGACAACAGCAGCCTCCGAAACCAGATGATGAGACACAAGGGCGGATTCCACTTCCGCCGTGCCGAGTCGGTGACCCGACACGTTGAGAACGTCGTCAACGCGTCCGGTGATCCAATAGTAACCGTCCTCGTCGCGGCGGCAGCCGTCGCCGGTAAAGTACTTGCCCTTATACGTGGAGAAGTAGGTCTGTGCGAACCGGTGATGATCGCCATAAATCGATCGCGCTTGCCCCGGCCAGCTGTCGACGATGCAGAGATTGCCGTCGGCGGCTCCTTCGAGCACGTTGCCCTCATTGTCGACAAGCTGCGGCTTGATCCCGAAGAACGGACGCGTCGCGGAGCCGGGCTTGAGGTCCGTCGCACCCGGCAGCGGCGTGATCAGGATGCCACCCGTTTCCGTCTGCCACCAGGTATCCACGATCGGGCAACGCTCGTCACCCACCACGTTGTAGTACCACTCCCACGCTTCCGGATTGATCGGCTCGCCCACCGACCCCAGCAGGCGGAGGCTCGAACGGCTCGAACGCTGCACGAAATGATCGCCGGCGCCCATCAGCGAGCGGATAGCCGTCGGAGCGGTGTAGAAGACGTTCACCTTGTGCTTGTCGATCACTTCCCAGAAGCGGCCCTGATCGGGAAAATTCGGCACGCCTTCGAACATCAGCGTCGTCGCACAGTTCGCGAGCGGCCCGTACACGATGTAGGAGTGGCCTGTCACCCAACCGACGTCCGCCGTACACCAATAGATCTCGCCGTCCTTGTAATCGAACACGTATTCGTGCGTCATCGCGGCGTAGACGAGATAGCCGCCGGTCGTATGTACCACGCCCTTCGGCTTCCCAGTCGAACCGGAGGTATAGAGAATGAAGAGGGGATCCTCAGCCCGCATTTTGACCGGCGGGCAGTCAGGCTTCACCTTGGCAATTTCCTGGTGATACCAGAGGTCGCGGCCCGGAGCCCACTCGATCTTGCCGCCGGTCCGGCGAACGACCAGGACTTTGTTGACGATGACGAACTGCTTCGCGGCGATATCGATCGCGGTATCCGTGTTCTCTTTCAGTGGCACCGGTTTGCCACCACGAAGGCCCTCGTCGCATGTGATGACGAAGGTCGACTCGCAGTCGACGATACGGCCGGCCAGCGCTTCTGGTGAGAACCCACCGAAGACCACGGAGTGTACGGCGCCGATGCGGGCGCAGGCCAGCATGGCATAAGCCGCTTCCGGAATCATCGGCATATAGATGGTGACGCGATCACCCTTCTTGACGCCGTTGGCCTTCAGCACGTTTGCAAGGCGGCAAACCTGTTCGTATAATTGATTATAAGTGATTTTCTTGTCGATATACGGGTTGTCACCTTCCCAGATGATTGCCGTGCGCTCGCCGTGGGTTTTCAGGTGACGATCGATACAATTGTACGAAACGTTCGTCAGGCCGTCTTCATACCACTTGATCGAAACCTTGCCCTTGAACGTCGTATTCTTGACCTTCGTGTATGGTTTGAACCAATCAATTCTCTTGCCGTGCTTATCCCAGAACTTCTCCGGATCCTCGGTGCTCTCCTCATACCACTTCCGGTATTTTTCGTTGTCGACCAAGGCTCGGCTCTTCGCCGCCTTTAGGACCGGATAGATTTTGGCTGACATGAACTCCTCCTCATGTAGAAACGCCAACTGGTCTGGACGCCGAACTCCCGTTTTCGGCCGTATGTGCTACATTCATAGCAGGTCATACAGACCCAGCAATTAGACAAAGGTCATCCGTTTTAGGAAGAATTGCAATTGCCGTTTAATGAGGGTATACAGCTCATTATTCTCCGGAAATTGTGGTTGATACCCACGGCCCGCGGCCCCCGGCGCGGACGCAAAGAAGGACTATTTCCATGGCTCAGACATTGCTCATGCCAAAGGCAACGGCCGTATGGCTGGTCGATAACACGGCATTGTCATTCGATCAGATCGCACAGTTCTGCAAGCTTCACCCACTTGAGGTCAAAGCCATTGCAGACGGCGAAGCAGCGCAAGGCATCAAGGGCCTAGACCCGATCGCAACCGGGCAGCTTTCCCGTGAAGAGATTGGCCGCGCCGAAGCGGATCCGAACCACAAGCTGAAGCTGCAGGAGCCGAAGGTACGCGTTCCGGATTCCAAGCGTCGTGGCCCCCGCTACACGCCCGTCTCCAAGCGGCAGGATCGGCCGAACGCCATTCTCTGGCTCGTGCGAAACCATCCTGAGTTGAAGGATGCGCAGATTTCGCGGCTGGTCGGTACCACCAAGAGCACGATTGAACAGATTCGTGACCGGACCCACTGGAACTCGGCGAACCTCTCGCCGATGGACCCGGTCACCCTTGGCCTCTGCAGTCAGATCGATCTCGACATGGAAGTTGAGAAGGCCTCGAAGGGCCGGCCGCTACCAACCGCTGCCGAACTCGGAGCAACCCTCCAGTCGGCGACAGAGACCGAAAACCTCGGCTATGACTTCTCTCAGGACGAGGAGAAGGAAATTGACGCCAATGCGGTTTTCGCCAAGTTGAAATCGCTGAAGTCGGACCGCAAGGACGACGACGAAGACGATCTCTACTGAGCTGCTTCTGTCTGCTGATACTTCAAAGCCCCGCGATTCGCGGGGCTTTTTGTTTTTGCAACGTCGCTGTCACGACGGCACTACCGCTCAACCATGACCGTGCTGTCGGAGGACGGTGCTGATCTCATCGAGAATAGCGGGATCGTCGATCGTAGCCGGCATCTTCCAGGGCAGCCCGTCCGCGATCTTCTGCATTGTCCCGCGCAGAATTTTGCCGGATCGGGTCTTCGGCAGGCGCTCGACCTGCATCACGGTCTTGAACGCTGCCACCGGGCCGATCTCGTCTCGGACAAGCTGAACGACCTCGCGCTGTATGGCCGCGAAGTCACGCGAGACATTGTTCTTCAACACCAGAAAGCCGCAAGGGATCTGCCCCTTGAGGTCGTCGGCGATACCGATGACCGCGCATTCGGCGACATCCGGGTGCATGGCGCAGACCTCTTCCATCGCACCCGTAGAAAGACGGTGACCGGCACAGTTGATGATGTCGTCCGTACGGGCCATCACGAAGACGTAGCCATCGTCATCAACGATCCCCGCGTCAGCGGTCTTGTAGTACCCCGGGAACTCCTCGAGACAGGAGGAACGGAAACGTTCCTCCGCATTCCAGAAGGTGACCAGGCAACCGGGAGGCAGAGGAAGCTTCACGACAATATTGCCGAGCGTCCCTTTGGGCACCGGGTGCCCGGCATCGTCGAGCACGTCGATCGCATATCCGGGCATCGCCACGGTAGGAGAGCCGTATTTAACCGGCAGAAGGTCGAGGCCTGCGGGATTGGCTGCCATCGGCCAACCGGTTTCCGTCTGCCACCAGTGATCGATCACCGGAACCTCAAGCATCTTCTCCGCCCATTTGATGGTTTCGGGGTCGGCGCGTTCGCCGGCAAGAAACAACGAACGGAGACAAGAGAGATCGTAGCGCCGGATATGGTCGCCATCGGGGTCATCACGACGTATGGCACGGAAGGCGGTCGGCGCTGTGAACAGCGCCTTTACGTCGTGCTCGGAAACAACACGCCAGAAGGTCCCGGCATCGGGCGTGCCGATCGGCTTGCCTTCGAAAATTACCGTCGTGTTTCCAGCAAGAAGAGGCGCATAGACAATGTAGGAATGACCGACGACCCAGCCGATGTCCGACGCTGCCCAGAAGACTTCGCCGGGGGCGACTCCGTATATGTTTTCCATCGTCCACTGTAGCGCAACCATGTGCCCGCCGTTGTCGCGAACGACGCCCTTCGGTTGCCCCGTCGTGCCCGACGTATAAAGAACGTAGAGCGGCTCGGTCGCGAGCACCGGTTCACACCGGATATCGGTACCGTTCGCGCGCTCGATTTCGACAGCCTTGGCAAAGTCGACGTCACCATGCTCGTACCGGAGCGGGGCATGTAACTGTTCGCGTTGCAAAACGAAGCAATATTCGGGCTTTACCTGCGCCATGTCGATCGCGTGGTCGAGAAGTGGCTTGTACGGCACGATACGCCCAGGCTCGAGACCGCAGCTCGCGCTGATGATAACTTTCGCCTTCGAATCGTCGATACGGGTGGCAAGTTCATGTGCAGCAAAGCCGCCGAACACAACCGAATGAATGGCGCCCAGCCGCGCACAGGCGAGCATGGAGAAAACCGCTTCCGGGATCATCGGCATATAGATGATGACGCGATCACCTTTGGTCACGCCATGGTTTCTGAGGACGGCGGCGATCGCCGTCACTTCCGTCAGCACCTCGTTATAGGTGAAGCTTCTCTTCTCGCCCGTCATCGGGCTATCGTAGATGACGGCAGCCTGGTCGCCGCGGCCAGCAGCAACGTGCCGATCGAGACAGTTATGGCAGGTGTTCGTCTCCGCGCCCACGAACCAGCGACCATAGGCGCCCATGCCCGGGTCGAACACCTTGTCGGCAGGGCGAAACCAGTCGATCTTGGCCGCTTGCTCTTCCCAGAACGCTTCCGGATCACGCTCCCACGAGCGATAGGTATCCAGGTACTTGCTCTCCATGACGTCCTCCCGAACCAACTCTTTGCAAGATTGGCGGGATATTAGGCAGGTGCTCGCAAGCTGGAAAGTCAGACGAAAGCCTATGGCGCGCGCAGATCCGCGGACGCTGGGGAAAGGCTACCGCGTGCCGAAGATCGCGGATCCCACCCGAACGCTGGTCGCGCCGAATTCGATAGCAGTCTCGAACTCGCCCGACATTCCCATGGAGAGCTTGCGCAGACCACACTCATCGGCGAGCTTTGCGAGCAGCGCGAAATGCGGTCCAGGATTCTCCGCAGCCGGCGGAATGCACATGAGTCCCTCGACGGTCATGCCGAGTTCCTGGGTACACAAGTGGACGAATTTGACGGTCTCGTCGGGTGCGATGCCTGCCTTCTGTGGTTCGAGCCCGGTGTTCACCTGGACATAAAACCGCAGCGAGCGCCCCTGCCGTTTCGTTTCCTCACTCAGGACACGGGCAATCTTCTCCCGATCGACCGTCTCGATGACGTCGAAGAGTGCCACGGCATCTGCAGTCTTGTTGGACTGCAGCGGCCCGATGAGATGCAGTTCGATCCCGGCGGTCTCGGCCTTGAGTTGCGGCCACTTCTGTTGCGCCTCCTGCACACGATTCTCGCCGAACACTCTCTGGCCACTGGCGATCACCGCGCGAATCACCTCAACTGGGAAGGTCTTCGATACCGCGACGAGTTGCACCGAATCCGGCTCACGACCTGCCCTTCTCGCCGCCGAAGCGACGCGATCCACCACGCTGTCCAGCTGCTCTGCGACTGTCATTTCTGTCCTTCCGGTCAATCGACTCACGACTGATATAATCACCCTTGCTGCCCCCGCGACGCAAGCTGCTTCGATGGCAACCTGCAGGGGAGTATCGGGCGGAGCTTTCCGCCCACCGAAGTGCCCGGAAAACTTGACGCTTGAGCGGTTTCGTGGTGAAGGTCACCCCAACTCTCCCTGATTTTCCGGAAATGCGACAAATGGCTACCGAACGTTACAATCCGCGCGACGCCGAACCACGTTGGCAGGCGAAATGGTCCGAAGCTGGCGTTTTCGTCACGGACAACAACGACAGGCGCGAGAAATACTACGTGCTAGAGATGTTCCCGTATCCGTCGGGACGCATTCACATGGGCCATGTGCGCAACTACACCATGGGCGACGTCGTTGCCCGCTACAAGCGCGCCCGCGGCTATAATGTGTTGCACCCGATGGGTTGGGACGCATTCGGCATGCCGGCCGAGAACGCGGCGATGCAGAACAAAGTTCATCCGAAGGACTGGACCTATCAGAACATCGCGGCAATGCGCGGCCAGCTGAAGTCGATGGGTCTTTCGCTGGACTGGTCGCGGGAATTCGCGACCTGCGACGTCGACTACTACCATCGGCAGCAATATCTGTTCCTCGACATGATGGAGAAGGGGCTGGTCTACCGCAAACAGTCAAAGGTCAACTGGGATCCGGTCGACCAGACCGTGCTCGCCAACGAGCAGGTGATCGAAGGCCGCGGCTGGCGTTCGGGTGCTCTCGTCGAACAGCGCGAACTGACGCAGTGGTTCTTCAAGATCACCGACTTCAGCCAGGACCTGCTGGACGCGCTCGACACACTTGACCAGTGGCCGGAGAAAGTGCGGCTGATGCAGAAGAACTGGATCGGGCGTTCCGAAGGCCTGACGCTGCGCTGGGAGATAGCCGGCGCCGCGCCGGCCGGGCATTCCGAGATCACCGTCTACACCACACGTCCCGACACGCTGTTCGGCGCCTCGTTCCTGGCGATTGCCGCCGATCATCCGCTGGCCAAAGTCGTTGCCGAGGGCAATGCCGAAATCGCCGCCTTCTGCGAGGAATGCCGCCGGGCCGGCACCTCGCTCGCCGCGCTGGAGACGGCCGACAAGAAGGGAATCGATACAGGTATAAAGGTTCGCCATCCCTTCGATCCCACCTGGGAGCTGCCGGTCTACGTCGCCAATTTCGTGCTGATGGAATACGGCACCGGCGCGATCTTCGGATGCCCGTCCGGCGACCAGCGCGACCTCGACTTCGCCCGCAAGTATGATCTGCCGGTCGTGCCGGTGGTTATGCCGAAGGACGGCGACGCTGCGACCTTCACGGTCGGCGACGCCGCCTATGACGGAGACGGCGTGATGATAAATTCGCGCTTCCTCGACGGTCTCGACACAGAGGCGGCCTTCAAGGTGGTCGCGGACCAGCTGTCTTCGACCATGCTGGGCAATGCACCGCAGGGCGAACGCAAGGTGCAGTTCCGCTTGCGCGACTGGGGCATTTCTCGGCAGCGTTACTGGGGCTGCCCGATTCCGGTCATCCACTGCGACGACTGCGGCGTCGTTCCGGTGCCCAAAAAGGACCTCCCGGTCAAGCTGCCGGACGACGTGACTTTCGACGTGCCCGGCAATCCGCTCGACCGTCATCCTACCTGGCGTCATGTCGCCTGTCCGAACTGCGGCAAGGACGCACGCCGGGAGACTGACACTATGGATACTTTCGTCGATTCAAGCTGGTATTTCGCTCGCTTCACCGCGCCGTGGGAGAACCGTCCGACGGATCCATCGGCGGCCGACCATTGGTTGCCGGTCGACCAATATATCGGCGGCATCGAGCACGCGATCCTGCACCTGCTCTATTCTCGCTTCTTCACCCGCGCCATGCGCGAGACCGGTCACGTGAACCTTAGCGAACCCTTCAAGGGCCTGTTCACCCAAGGCATGGTGGTGCACGAGACATATAAGCTCGGTTCCGGCGCGCAGGGCCAGTGGGTAGCACCCGCCGACATCCGCATCGAAGAGGTCAACGGTACCCGTCGTGCCGCTCTGGTCGCTACCGGCGAAGAGGTCACGATTGGCTCAATCGAGAAGATGTCCAAGTCGAAGAAAAATGTAGTCGACCCGGACGACATCATCGCCTCCTACGGCGCCGATACGGCGCGCTTCTTTGTGCTTTCAGATTCTCCGCCCGATCGCGACGTCATCTGGTCGGAATCGGGGGTGGAAGGCGCACATCGTTTTGTACAACGAGCATGGCGTCTGATTTCCGAAGCTTCCGAGCAAATGGGCGACTGTGACGCGAATCCGGCTAAGGAGGGAGGGGGGCTCGCCGTATCGCAAATCGCGCACAAGACCCTGAAGGCGGTTGAAGCCGACTATGACAAGCTCGCCTTCAATAAGGCCGTTGCACGTATCTACGAGTTCGTGAACGCGCTCGCAGCCCCGCTGACGAGAGTAGCGGCCGGTGGTGCCGACCGGGCCTACGTTGCTGCGGTCAAGGACGGCGCGAACATCCTCGTCCACCTGATCGCTCCGATGACACCGCATTTGGCTGAAGAATGCTGGAGGGCCCTCGGCAATCCGGGCATGGTCGCCCAGGCGCCGTGGCCGACATACGATCCTGACCTGGTCACCGAGAACGAAATTGTTCTGCCGGTGCAGGTCAACGGAAAGAAGCGCGCGGAATTGACAATCGCGCGTGAGGCGGATCAAACTGCGGTGCAGAATGCGGTCCTCGCCCTTGATACCGTCAAGGCCGCCTTGAACGGGCAGGTGCCGAAGAAAATCATCGTGGTACCTCAGAGGATCGTCAACATTGTTGTCTGAACGCATCGCTCGTCCGTTCCGAAGGATTTTGCTTGGTTTGAGCGTGGCAACGGCTCTCGCCGGCTGCCAGGTTCGTCCGTTGCATGACGGAGCGGCGGGCAGGGCGGAGAGCCTGGCGGCGATCGCCTACTCAGAGGCCGACAGCCGCGTCGGCCAGGAGGTCCGCAATCAGCTGGTGTTCCTTACCGGCGGAGGCGCCGGAGAGCCGGAGAATCCGCAGTACGCGGTCGACATGAAGGTCGAGTCGAAGACAATGGGCGTACTTCTCGAGCAGTCTTCAGACGTTCCGAAAGCGGGACGCGTCATTGTCTCCGCTGACTATACGCTCACGCGTGCCTCGGATGGAACGGTCCTGCGTACCGGTCGTCGCCAGATCGTTGCACCGGTTGACTATCCCGAGCAGGAATTTGCCAAACTACGCGCGATCCGCGATGCGGAAGACAGGGGCGCCCATCAGTTGGCCGAGCTTATTCGCGCCGACATTGCGACGATCATCGGGCGCTGAGCAGGCGGCGCGATGTCGGAGATAAAGTCAGGCGAGTTCGACAGTTTTCTCCAGAAATCGGCAAGGCATTACCGTCTCTTCGTCGTCTACGGCCCAGACCGGGGACTTGTCTCCGAGCGAGCGAGTCAACTGGCGAAGGTCACTGGAGTTGAGCTCGAGGATCCCTTTTCGGTCATCCGCTTGGATGCCAGTGATCTTCAGGGTGATCCAGGACGCCTGATTGACGAAGCAAATGCGTTTGGTCTCTTCGGCGGTGGTAAGCTTATCTGGATCAAGGACGCAGCCAACGAGAAGGCACTCGTTGAGGGCCTGCAGTACCTGAGCGAGAATCCACCTGAAACGAGCCATGTCATCGTAGAGGCTGGCGATCTCAAGAAAGGTGCGCTGCTGCGCAAGACTGCGGAGGCCGCCCGCACGGTGGCAGCAATTGCCTGTTATCAAGATGACGTGCGCCAACTGAACGCCCTGATAGATGGCGAGCTTGCGGCCGCGGGCCTGCGAATCACGCCGGCAGCACGTGAGTTGCTGGTCGAACTGATCGGTGGGGACAGGATTGCCTCCCGCAATGAAATCAGGAAACTTGTTCTCTATTGCCTCGGGCGGGACGTCATTGATGAAGAGCATGTGAGAGAAATCATCGGAGACGCGAGTGGTATTTCCACTGACGAGGTTATCGACGCAGTCCTGACCGGTGATCCTGACGCGTTTCTTCACGCCGTGCAAAAGATCACAACATCGAAGACGCCCATATTCCTTGTGCTGCAGTCCTGCTTGCGACAGTTCCAGCAACTCGATCTGATGAGGTCAGAGATGGAGGAAAGGCACCTCCAGCCTGCTCAGGTCATGCAAAGTCTCGGCCGAGGAATACATTTCAGGCGGAAGCCGATCGTCGAGAGAGCGCTCAGGAACTGGAATTCTGGGGATCTCTCGCGAGAGGCGACGAAGCTACAGGCCGCCATCCTGAAATCGCGGCAAAAACCGCTTCTTGAAGACAATCTCGCCCTGCAGACGCTTCTGTCGACGACTTTGCAGGCCTCGCGTCGGAACAGGCAGACCCGCTAGACTGGGCAGGTCAGCGACCTTCAAGCAGTCGGCATATTTCTTCCAGCTGATCCAATGACTTATAGCCGATCCGAATCTGACCGCCTGCGCCTTTATGGTTGATGGTTACGGAAAGGCCAAGTCGATCGGAAAGACTGCGCTCGAGTGCAATCGTATCCGAATCCTTGGCTTCCCGTTGTATCGCCGTGCTAGGCTCTGACTGAGCCCTGATCTGATTCTGAGCGAGTCGCTCGGCATCACGCACCGAGAGCCCCTTGGTGGCGATCGTCTTCGCCAAGACCAATGGATCCGGCGTCGACACCAGTGCTCGTGCATGCCCGGCTGAGAGACTTCCCTCAGCCAGCATATCCCGCACCGGCTCAGGCAGTTTGAGCAGGCGAAGGCTGTTGGCGACATGGCTTCGACTCTTGCCGATGATCTCTCCAAGGTCGTTCTGAGTGTAACCGTGCTCCGCGATCAACTGCTCGTATCCGAGAGCCTCTTCCAGCGGATTAAGGTCTGCGCGCTGGATATTTTCGACGATGGCAAGCTCCAGGGCCGTCCGGTCATCGACATCTCTGACGATTACGGGAATCTCCGCCAGCCCTGCGAGTTGAGCCGCTCGCCAGCGTCTTTCGCCGGCTATTATTTCGTATCGCTCAGCGCCAGATGTCCTGACAACCACGGGCTGGACAATTCCGTGCTGACGAATAGACCCCGCGAGGTCCTGCAACTCC
Organism: Ciceribacter azotifigens; assembly: GCF_048159625.1. NCBI lineage: Bacteria > Pseudomonadati > Pseudomonadota > Alphaproteobacteria > Hyphomicrobiales > Rhizobiaceae > Ciceribacter > Ciceribacter azotifigens. Next base: position 66,563 of record NZ_JBLQTA010000013.1, read on the forward strand.
GTCTCATCGAAGTACCGACGGGGATTGCGCGGGTTTCGCGACACATACTCGATCGGAACAGTCCGATCGGGATTGACGGCGGAGCGGGGAGTTCCGACAGGGAGAGGTTGATCCATCTCACCGATAAGTGCTGCCAAACCGCGCCCAAGCCGGCGTTTGGAAAGATCGTCGCTCATGCTCGCCTCACCTGAAAAAATCGAATGACGGTGTCACGCGGCCCGCCGCTGACGCTCACGTTGGATGACCTCGGATGCAAGCTGAAGGTAGGCCTGACTGCCTGCACACTTCAGATCGTAGAGAATTGCCGGCTTCCCATATGACGGCGCCTCCGACACGCGCACGTTGCGCGGTATGAGCGTCGAATAGACCTTTTCACCGAGGTGAGTGCGCACGTCGGACACCACTTGCTGGGCCAGATTGTTGCGCGAGTCGAACATTGTCAGGACGATACCCTGTATGTCCAAACTCGGATTGACGCTATGACGGACCTGATTAATCGTCTCGAGCAACTGGCTAAGCCCTTCAAGAGCGAAAAACTCGCACTGCAACGGTACGAGAACGGAGTGCGCCGCGGCCATCGCGTTCATTGTAAGGAGGTTAAACGATGGCGGGCAGTCGATGAGAATATATGTGTACTTTTGCGCATCGTCGGCCTGAAGCGCTTTCTTCAGCCTGAAGACTCGGTCTGCATGTTGGGAAATCTCCATCTCAAGTCCAAGGAGATCCAGCGTGGAGGGAACGATCGAGAGGTTGGGCACCGCCGTGTGCAAAACGGCGTCCTCAATCCGGTGGCTCCCGACCAGAACGTCGTAGGATGAGTACCTGCGCTCCTTGCGCTCGATTCCGAGACCCGTACTGGCGTTTCCCTGCGGATCAAGATCGACAATCAGCACGCGCTCTCCGATGGCCGCGAGCGCAGTGGCCAAGTTAATTGCAGTCGTCGTCTTTCCAACGCCGCCTTTTTGATTGGCAATGGTGATGATCCGGTTCTTCTCGCCAGCCATGCTGCTACCCGACTCTGCTCAGAGTTTCCGCGCCAAATGAGCGATCTCCAGGATGACGGAATCCGCCTCTATCGCGCTCTGGTGTTGTAGCAGATCAAAAGACCAACCACCATGAGCTTTGTCCACCTCGGACTGGTAATCCCGTCCTTTGTGGAAGAAGCAACGGAGGTCAGGATTGCGCTCAGCCCAGGGAGCTGCGAAATCGAACAGTAGATCAAGCGTCGCTAGTGCTCGCGCAGATATGGCATCGCAATGCTGGATCTGCTGGTGTGCTTCCTCAATCCGACACGCGTGAACACTCCCCCGTGCACCAGTTTCACTGAGGGCAAGACGCAAGAAGCTTGCCTTTTTGTGATTGCTTTCGACGAGATGGACCCATCCGGCGCCTGTTTCCGCCAGCAGAATGGCGGTAATTACCCCTGGGAAACCGCCACCGCTTCCAAGATCAACCCACTGCTTTGGCTCCGGCGAGAGGGCGAAAATCTGTGCGCTATCGGCAATGTGGCGCCTCCACATGTCGTTTTGCGTAGAAGCAGCGACGAGATTAATCGTGCGTGACCACTTCCGGAAGAGCTCCGCAAACAGGCGGAGCCGTCCCAACGTTTCACGTGAAACACGCAGGCCGATTACATCAAGGGCGAGACTCTCCTGCATTGTATCAACTGACCATCCGAAGCTCTGCGCGTTTGAGATGCGCAATCAACAGCGAAAGTGCTGCCGGCGTCATGCCGTCCAGGCGCGATGCCTGCGCGATGCTCCAGGGACGGGCGACCCCGAGCTTCTGCTTGAGCTCATTCGACAGACCCGACAGGCTGGAATAGTCGAAGTCCGTCGGGATCACGCGCCCCTCTTCCCTCCGGACCATCGCGATGTCTGACTCTTGGCGATCGAGATAGACCGAATAGGCAGCGTGGATCTCCACAGCCTGCCTCACCTTCAGTTGCCATGCGGGGAGATCAACCCAAACCTGGCGCAATGCATCCAGATCGACCCCGGGATAGGAAAGAAGCTCCAGACCGCTCCGTCGCCGCCCGTCCTGGTTCACCACGATACCGGCATGTGACGCAGCTGTCGGAGAAAGCGTCCGGGTTGAAAGCTGCGCAAGCGCATCCTCCATCTCGCGCTGGTAGGCCGAGAAGCGTTGGGCGCGCTCCGCACCAACGCATCCAACCTGCATACCGAAAGGCGTCAATCTCTCATCCGCATTGTCGACGCGGAGTGTCAACCGGTATTCCGAGCGCGACGTAAACATGCGATACGGCTCAGCCACTCCGCGGGACGTAAGATCATCGATCATGACGCCGATATATGAGTCGGTGCGGCTCAAGACCACAGGCGCTCCACCTCCCGCAAGCAGCGCGGCGTTCAAACCGGCGACCAGCCCTTGGGCACCCGCCTCCTCGTATCCCGTGGTCCCGTTGATCTGTCCCGCCAGGAATAGACCTGGCATATTCTTGACCTGCAGGGTGGGGTAAAGTTCGGTGGGGTCGACATGGTCATACTCGATCGCATAGCCGGTCTGCAGAATTCGAACGCTCTCAAGACCTGGAATGGAGTGAATGAAGGCGTCCTGAACCTCTTCCGGCAGGGAGCTCGAGATGCCGTTCGGATACACAGTATCGTCGTCCAGCCCTTCCGGTTCGAGGAAGATCTGATGTCCGTCACGGTCACCGAACCGCATAATCTTGTCCTCGATGGACGGGCAATAACGAGGCCCGACGCCTTCAATTTGTCCGGAATACATCGCCGAGCGATGAATGTTCTCTCTGATAAGCGCGTGGGTTCGCTCCGTCGTACGGGTAATCCCACAAGTGATCTGCGGATTCGTAATTCTCTCGGTGAGGAAGGAAAACGGCGTAGGATCAGCATCGGCCGCCTGACTATCCAGCGATGCCCAGTCGATCGTCTTCCCGTCAAGACGAGCAGGAGTGCCAGTCTTCAATCGTCCGAGCCGAAGGCCGGCTCTGGCCAGCGTCGCGCTCAGCCCGACGGATGGATCTTCGCCTATACGGCCAGCCGCAATCTTGCGGTCACCAATGTGAATTAGTCCGCGCAAGAATGTCCCCGTCGTCAGCACAACGGCACCGGCATGTATTTGCCGCCCGTCCTTCAGAACTACCGATTTTATTTCGGTATCGGAACGGTCAATATCGAAGACATCACCCTCGATAATCTCAAGGTTATCGAGCGCAAACAGCGACTCTTGTATGGCGTTCTTATACAGTCCGCGGTCTGCCTGCGTCCGAGGACCCCACACCGCCGGGCCCTTCCGCCGGTTCAGCATCCGGAACTGGATACCACCTCGGTCTGCGCAACGTCCCATCAGGCCGTCCAGGGCGTCAATCTCACGAACCAGGTGTCCTTTTCCCAAGCCACCGATTGCCGGGTTGCATGACATTGTTCCGATCGTGTCGCGACGATGCGTAACCAAGACAGTCCGGGCACCCATCCGAGCCGCGGCCGCGGCTGCCTCTGAACCGGCGTGGCCACCTCCGACAACGACTACATCAAAACGCATATCTCTCACCTTCCGCGTTCGCAGATTTCATTCGCGCTTCAAGATGTCTCGTGTTTCACGTGAATCACTTGCCGACACAGAAATCCGAGAAAATCTTCCCGAGCATAGCCTCGACATCAATCTTCCCCGTGATTCTTCCGAGCGAATCTGACGCGCGCCGCAGGTACTCGGCTCTCAATTCCAGACCGATATCAGCACTTCTCACCGCTTCCTCGACATTCGCGAGGATATCGCGCAGATGCTGTCTCTGCCGAATCCGACTCGGAATTGCAAGAGAGATCACGTATGTCTTCTCGCGCAACACCTGAAGGATAGCCTGCCGAAGATCATCCAGCCCAACCTTCTGAGCCGATGATATCATTAAATCATATGTATGTTTCGGAGACGAATCGGTTATCGCGTCGATCTTTGTTCCGACGGTGATCACAGGGACGTCGCCGTGGTGCACGAAATCGACCGACTCGGCGGCCGCGCTTGCGTCCTTCAGATGAAGAACGAGATCGGCTTCCGCGATCGTCCCTAACGCTCGCCTTATGCCCTCCCGTTCCACGGGCTCGTCGGTTTCCCGGATGCCGGCCGTGTCGAACAGGTGAACGGCGAAGCCGGCGATGTCCAACTCACAATGAAGAACGTCGCGTGTCGTACCGGCGTATTCCGTCACGATCGCCACTTCGCGGTCGACCAGGGCGTTCAGGAGACTTGACTTGCCGACATTGGGCGATCCAGCAATGACCACCTTGAAACCGTCTCTGATGATCTCCCCGGCTCTCTCGGCCTCAAGCTGCTTTCTCACCTCACCCGCAAGCGCGTTGAGGTCGGGCCACACCTGGTCAGACACGGAGCCGGGAATATCACCCTCGTCTGCGAAATCCAGCTCTGCCTCGACCATGGCCCTGGCATGAAGAAGCCGCTCGCGCCAGCCATCATAGACCGCCGACAGCCGGCCGAAGCTCTGTTCTGCGGCCAGTCGTCGCTGCATCTCGGTCTCCGCCGCGAGAAGATCGGCGAGGCCCTCGATCTCGACCAGATCGAGTTTTCCGTTCTCGAAGGCTCGCCTGGAGAATTCGCCAGCCTCTGCAATCCTGCATCCATCAAAGCCTTCTAGCTCTGACAGGACCGCCGCGACTACCGCCTTCCCGCCGTGAAGATGGATCTCGGCGCAGTCCTCGCCGGTAAAGGACGCTGGGCCCGGAAAGATGACGACAAGCCCCGTATCCAGGAGAACACCATCACGGCTCCGAATCGACCTCAAGCTTGCAAAACGGGGCCTTGGAAGCGTTCCAATGAGTGCATTCAAGACGACGAACGTGGCCGGCCCGCTCAGCCGCACAACGGCGACCCCTGCGGGCAGGGCACCGGACGATAGTGCAAAGATCGTCTCGTTGGAATCAGGGATCATTGACGTACCCCAACGGAGCTTCACCCCTCGTCCTCGCTGCCGGCCGAAGAATCCGGCTAAGTACCAAAGCCGCTCAGGTGTTCATCGAGTCGAAGAAGTCTCCGTTGTTCTTCGTCTGCTTCAGCTTGTCGATGAGGAACTCGATAGCATCGGTCGTACCCATGGGCGCAAGAATGCGCCGCAGCACAAATATCTTCTGGAGATCCTGACGCGGGACCAAAAGGTCTTCCTTGCGCGTACCCGACTTCAGGATATCCATGGACGGGAAGATGCGCTTGTCGGCGACCTTCCGGTCGAGAACGATTTCCGAGTTGCCGGTACCCTTGAATTCTTCAAAGATCACTTCGTCCATGCGGCTACCTGTATCGATCAGCGCGGTCGCGATAATCGTCAGCGAGCCACCTTCCTCAATGTTGCGGGCCGCACCGAAGAAGCGCTTGGGACGCTGCAACGCATTCGCGTCGACGCCGCCGGTCAGAACCTTACCGGAGGACGGAACAACCGTGTTATAGGCGCGACCCAGGCGCGTAACCGAATCGAGAAGGATGACGACGTCACGACCATGCTCGACGAGCCGCTTGGCCTTCTCGATGACCATCTCAGCCACCTGAACATGCCGAACTGCCGGTTCGTCGAATGTCGAGGAGATAACCTCGCCGCGGACAGAACGCTGCATGTCGGTCACTTCTTCCGGACGCTCATCGATCAGCAGAACGATGAGATAGCATTCCGGATGATTGGCAGTGATGGAATGCGCGATGTTCTGCAACAGTACCGTCTTACCGGTTCGCGGGGGAGCGACGATCAGTGCGCGCTGACCTTTACCGAGAGGGGCGACGAGATCAATGACGCGTGCAGACAGATCTTTTGTCGGCGTTTCGAGTTCCATCTTGAACCGCTCGTTCGGATAAAGCGGCGTCAGGTTGTCAAAATGAACCTTGTGGCGGATCTTTTCAGGATCCTCGAAATTGATCGTATTGACCTTCAGAAGCGCGAAATATCGTTCACCTTCCTTGGGTCCGCGAATCGGGCCCTCGACCGTGTCTCCGGTCTTCAGAGAGAAACGACGGATTTGTGAGGGGGAGATATAGATATCGTCCGGTCCTGGCAGGTAGTTTGCGTTGGCCGAGCGCAGAAACCCGAAACCGTCCTGCAGAACTTCAACCACGCCCTCGCCGATAATCTCGACATCCTGGGCGGCGAGCATCTTCAAAATCGCGAACATCAGCTCCTGCTTGCGCATCGTGCTGGCATTCTCCACCTCAAGCGACTCTGCAAAGGTAAGCAGGTCCGTCGGAGATTTGCTCTTGAGTTCTTGTAGCTTCATTTCAGCCATTAAGGGGAACCACGTCTTTTCGTAGGGGAGGGGCGTGCTGATGCTGATCGGTACGGTCTGTGTAGCCGCAAGTGACAGGATGTCACGCACACTGAGGTAGATGGGATTTGCGGGAAAATAGCGATTCAACCTACCCGCCGCAAGCGAAAAGGCACATCCGGTCTAAAATAAGCCGGAAGGCCGTCCGCCGGCCTAAAGAGGCTTCACGATGACCATGATGACGATCACGATCATTAGAATGGTCGGGACTTCGTTCATCAACCGCCAGAACCGAGCGGTCTTCATATAGTTGCCACGGGCGAAGGCTGCAACAGCACGGGCAAAATATCCATGCACGGCCGACAGCGCAAGCACCGCCGCCAGCTTCACATGAAGCCACCCCCCCATAAAGGCGAAACCCTCCCACGCCAGGTAGAGGCCGAGAATCCAAGCAATCACCATCGCAGGACGCATGATGATCTTCAGCAGACGCTGCTCCATGACGGAGAAGGTCTCCGCTTGTTGCGAACCCAGCGGCGCATCCAAATGGTAAATGAACAAACGCGGCATGTAGAGCATTCCCGCCATCCAGGAGATGACGGCGATGACGTGAAGCGCCTTGATCCAAAGATACAACGCCTCCGGCTGCAGGAACACGAGGCCTAATGCGACGAGGCAAAACAGGAAGATGGCCGTCGCAGCCCTCGCAACGACCTTCCGCCCCGAGGCCTTCGCTTCATGCTCCGCCATCAGGTTCTGCTCCCCCGCACTCGGGCGACCAAGGCGGCAACGTTTTCCGGATCGGCCTGAGGAGTGATGCCGTGGCCGAGGTTGAAAATCAGGGGCCCATTTCCGAGTGCCGCCAGAATCGCATCGACACCTTCTGCAAGGGCATTCCTGCCGGCTACCACGCGCATCGGGTCAAGATTTCCCTGCACCGGTCCATCTTTCTGCAATTCGGCCGCGAAAGAGAGAGGTACTGTCCAGTCGAGGCCGATGGCGTCGGCTCCAGTCTTTCTCCTGTAATCCGTCAACATCAGGCCGGCTCCCTTGGCAAACGCGATAATCTTCGCCGACGGTCGTTGCGCTTTCACCGAGGCAATGATTCGTGCCACCGGCTTGACGCAGTAGCGTTCGAACTCATCCTCGCCGAGAACGCCTGCCCACGAATCAAAGATCTGGAGGGCGTCCGCGCCAGCATCGATCTGGGCCACGAGATATTCGGCCGACAGCTCGGCGAGAACGGCCAGCAGGTGGTCAAAGGCTTCGGGATGCTGGTACCCGAACAGCCGCGCCGGCGCCTGATCGGGGGTTCCGTGGCCGGCGATCATGTAGGTTGCGACAGTCCATGGCGCGCCACAGAAGCCCAACAACGTCGTCTCATTAGGGAGTTCCTCCCGCAGCCGACGAACAGTCTCAAAGACTGGCTGGAGATGGCCAAGGAAACCTTCCGTCTTCAGTGCACCGATTTCATCAGCCGAAATTGGATCCATCTGTGGGCCATGGCCCTCAGAGAAGCGCACATTGCGGTGAAGCGCATCGGGTACCACAAGGATGTCCGAAAAAAGGATCGCTGCATCGAAGCCGTATCTGCGGATTGGCTGCAGAGTGACCTCCACGGCGAGGTCAGGTGAATAGCAAAGGTCGAGGAAGTTCCTCGCCCGAGCGCGTGTCTCCCTGTATTCCGGAAGATAGCGTCCTGCCTGGCGCATGAGCCAGATCGGCGGAGGGTTCACCACTTCCCCTCTCAAGACATCCATCACCTTCCGACGAGAGTTGGCCAACGGTCGAACCTTCCAAAAAAAATATGAGATATGAATCTTCTTCTATTTCTAAGAGTCACTGACTATCAAGGATTAAAGCTCATCCACCACAATACGGCTGGTGCGGGCGATGTTTGCCGCGGTGGGGACAAAAAAAGGCTGCGAGTACGACTGAATCATATATCTCCTGAAATTTCAGGGTCTTGATGGAGATCTTGTCACGAAGATGAATTGGACAAGCTGTGGATAATCCGGAATTTCCATCCTCCTATTCCCGCAATCCACAAGGCCTGCCGTTCTTTCTCCATCCAGAGGCAGATGTGGATAAAAAGGCACTTTTCCCCTTGCCTGGAGACCTCGGCTGTCGCTACCTCTTTTCCTCCCTGGTTTTCAACAGACGAGTAAGAACAGCGTGGAGAACAGAAAAAACTTCTTCCATCTGCATCTGATTTCTGACTCGACAGGGGAGACTCTGATCTCGGCCGGAAGAGCCGCTGCCGCGCAATTCAATGCGAGCGTGGCGATCGAACACGTCTATCCGCTTATCCGTAACAAGCGGCAGCTGACTTCGGTCTTGGAGACGATCGATCAGGAGCCCGGGATTGTTCTTTATACAATCGTCGACCGCGAACTCGCTGAGGTGCTGGAAGCATGCTGCCGTGACATGGCGCTTCCAACGGTCAATGTGCTCGAACCCGTCATGGCCATCTTCCAGACGTATCTCGGTGCTCCGTCTCGCCGACGAGTCGGTGCGCAGCACGCTCTTACGGCCGAGTATTTCGCCCGTATTGAAGCTCTTAATTTCACCATGGATCACGACGACGGCCAATTGCCTGGCGACTACGACGAGGCGGACGTCGTCCTTGTCGGCATCAGCCGCACCTCGAAAACGCCGACGAGCATCTACCTGGCCAATCGGGGCATCAAGACCGCCAACGTGCCGATCGTCTGCGGCGTGCCGTTGCCGGAGAGCCTGCTCAGCGCCACAAAACCCCTTGTCGTCGGACTGATTGCTACAAGTGACCGGATTTCTCAAGTAAGGGGAAACCGCGAGCTCGGGACAACGGCCGGCTTTGACCAGCGCGATTATATCGACCGTGCATCAATCGCCGAAGAGCTGAAATACGCGCGTCTGCTCTGTGCTCGTCATAACTGGCCGTTGATCGATGTCACCCGACGGTCGATCGAAGAGACTGCGGCGGCGATCGTTGCTCTGAAGGTGAAGCAGCGTTAGGCGAATCCGGCAAACAAGGACGGGACGACGAAATATGGCGATAGGATTGGTTCTCGCGTCGGCAAGCCCATCGAGGCGAATGTTGATGAAGAATGCTGGCCTCGATTTCGAGGCGATCCCGGCGGAAATCGATGAACGCGAGATCGAACGCGGCAGCGGAGGCAGATGTCTCGGACCTGTGGAACTGGCCGCGGAGCTCGCCCGACAGAAGGCGCTCGATGTGAGTCGCCGTCTCCCATCCGCGGTGGTGATCGGCTGCGACCAGACGATGTCGCTTGGAGATCGCATATTTCACAAGCCTGCCGACATCGCCGAGGCGAGGACCAACCTGGTGCTCCTTAGAGGAAAAACTCATCGCTTGAACAGCGCGGTCACCCTTGCGCGCAACGGTGCGATTCTATGGAGTGACGTAGGCATAGCGGAACTCACGATGCGCGAATTCTCCGATGCCTTCCTCGATCTCTATCTCACCAGGATGGCCGAGACGGTCCTGCGCAGTGTTGGAGCCTACCAGCTTGAAGGTGAGGGCATTCAGCTCTTCGAGAGAATAGAGGGAGACTATTTCACCATCTTGGGACTTCCTCTCCTGCCGCTGTTGGCACAACTCCGGGAACTGGGGGAGATCGATGTCTGATTCACGTGAAACAGGTCGCCACGCTTTTGTGGTCGGCTATCCGATCAAGCATTCCCGCTCGCCGATTATCCACGGCTATTGGCTCAGGCAGTTTGACATTGAAGGGAGCTATCGCGCCGTAGAAGTCACCGAAGCGGACTTTCCGGTATTCCTCGGGCGTTTGAGAGACGGTACCGCGGGTTACAGCGGCGGCAATGTCACCATACCGCATAAGGAAATGGCGGTGCGACTTGCCGATAGACCGGATGTCCTGAGCGAGGAACTTGGTGCTGCCAACACGTTGTGGGTAGAAGACGGGCTGGTATACTCGACGAATACCGACGGACTAGGTTTCCTTGCCAATCTCGATGAGCGAAGGCCGGGGTGGGACCGTTTTGAGAAAGCCGTCGTGCTCGGCGCCGGCGGCGCGAGCCGAGCGATCATCCAAGCCCTGAGAGATAGGGGATTCAATGAGATCCACGTCGTCAATCGCACGGTGGAGCGTGCGGAGGAACTCGCGGATCGCTTCGGGAGAAAGGTCTTTGCTCATCCGATGGGAGCGCTCTCCGAGGTCCTCGCCGGCGCTGGATTGTTTGTCAATACGACCTCACTGGGGATGCACGGGACGCCGGTTCCGAACTTTCCTCTGGAGCGGCTGAAGCCAGAGGCGACCGTGACCGACATCGTATATGTCCCGCTCGTAACGCCGCTTCTGCTGCAGGCGGAGCATCATGGATTAGCGACGGTGGACGGACTCGGCATGCTTCTACATCAGGCGGTGCCAGGTTTTGAAAAGTGGTTCGGACGCCGTCCGGAAGTCACGCCTGAGCTGCGGGCGCTTGTGATTGCCGACATGGAAACACATGCATGATTACTGTTGGACTGACTGGCTCGATTGGCATGGGCAAATCGACGACGGCGGCGCTCTTTGCGGAACAGGGGATTCCCGTCAGCGATTCGGATCGGGTGGTCCACGATCTCTATCGTGGAGAAGCAGTGCCGCTGATTGCGGCTGCATTTCCGGACGTAATCCAAGCGGGGACGATCGATAGGAACAAGCTCTCGGAGAATCTGGCAAAGAATCCGGCTAACTTTAAGATCCTTGAGGGGATCGTTCATCCGCTGGTCAGAAGCCGGGAGCGGGCGTTCCTGGACGGTGCGCGGGATTCTGGCGCCGACATAGCGGTGCTGGATATACCGCTTCTCTTCGAAACAGGTGCCCAGGATCGTGTCGACGTCGTCGTGGTCGTCAGTTGTGATCCGCAGCTACAGAAGGAGCGGGTCCTGAAGCGGCCGGGCATGACGGAGGAGAAATTCGACTTGATCCTGTCGCGACAGGTGCCCGATAAGGAAAAGCGTGCGCGTGCCGATTTTGTCATCGACACGGGTCATGGCATCGAATCGGCGCGCAGTCAGGTGGGTGAGATTATTTCCATCTTGCGACGCCAGTCGTCGACTGGAGGATAGTACATGCGGGAAATCGTCTTCGATACGGAAACAACGGGACTGGAGTCGAAGTTCGATCGGGTCATCGAAATCGGTGGGATCGAACTGCTGAACCATTTTCCGACCGGTCGCAGCTTCCACGTCTATATTAATCCCGGCGATCGCAAGGTGCACCCGGACGCGCTTGCCGTCCACGGCATTAGTGATGACTTTCTGAAAGACAAGCCGCGCTTCGCAGAGATCGTGGAGGAGCTCCTCGAGTTCTTCGAGGGCGCTCGCTGGATCGCTCACAACGCGAACTTCGACATTGGCTTCATAAACGCCGAATTCGAACGCCTGAATCGCTCGCCCGTGCCGTCCGATATGGTGATCGACACTCTGGCTCTGGCGCGTCGAAAACATCCAATGGGGCCGAATTCACTTGATGCGCTTTGCCGGCGTTACGGTGTCGATAACTCCCACCGCGCAAAGCACGGAGCACTTCTCGATGCCGAATTGTTGGCCGAAGTCTACATCGAGATGCTCGGAGGTCGTCAGGCTGCCTTCGGCTTGGTGCAGGCGGAGGAGAAGAAGGCAGTTGCGGAGGAAGAAGTCGAGATTGCCGACCATCTGCTCGTGCGAACGACAAAGCTCGCCCCGCGCCTTACCGTCGACGAAATCGAATCTCACCGCTTGTTGATCGCGCGCCTGGGCGAAAAAGCAATCTGGTCCCGGTATCAATCTTAGAAACGTCAGGCCCCGCTCATACAGAAAAGCCCGGCGAACCGGGCTTTCTCTTTTGGTACCACGGCGGTCAGTTCGTAGCCTGGACCTTGGCTCGGGCCTGTTCTTCGGCCACACGCTGCGCGAACATCTGCGCAAAATCGATGGGATCGATCATCAGCGGCGGGAAGCCACCGTTGCGCGTCGCATCGGCGATGATCTGGCGTGCGAAGGGGAAAAGCAGGCGCGGGCACTCGATAAAGAGAACCGGTAGCATATGTTCCTGCGGGAATCCGGAAATCCGGAAGACACCGCCATAAACCAGTTCAGCGGCGAACACGATCTTGTCGCCGTCCTTGGCTTCGGCGTTCAGCGAAAGCACGACGTCGAAGTCAGAGTCCGACAACGGATTGGCGTTGACATTGACGTTGATGTTGATCGCGGGAGCTCTTTCGCGAGACTGCAGCGAGCGCGGAGCGCCGGGGTTCTCGAACGATAGATCCTTGATGTACTGAGCCAGAATATTGAGGGAGGGGCTCGCCGTTCCCGTGTTGTCGTTGGCCATTGGGCGCTCCTCGCGGCTTTTGATTGTCGTGGCCATCTAACACTTCGGGCCCACGGTTACAACCCTTGCAGCCGGCCGACGCAACGAGCTTATTAGTCGTGCTCCTTCTTCACATGCCAAGGTGAGTTGTTGTCCGGCTCACGACGGAAATCGGCTTCCTGAAGATCGATGGTTAGTGACTGCTCCCTTTGCGAACCGCTGCCGGACGCGGCGTAGTACTTCTGACGCGAGGAGAAGAAGACAGTTCGTGCGCCAAGCCGCGACCACACGAAATTTCGTGTGAACGGTAGCAGGAGCAACAGACCGATGAGATCGGTGACAAATCCGGGGATGATGAAAAATACGGCCGCAGCAGCAATCATCGCTCCATGAACGAAGGCCTTTCCGGGATCAGTGCCGGCTTGGCCTTCTTCACGCAATTTCCTTATCATCCCGAGGCCGTGAATGCGAAGCAGCGCGAGCCCGGCGACGGTTGAGAGGATGATCAGTCCGAGCGTGGCGGCGATGCCCACCGCCTTGCCTACGACAATAAAGCCGGCGATCTCGACGAGCGGGAGAGCTATCAACAACAGTGCCGTAATGCGCATGCGCAATTCTCCTCCGAACCTGTCGATGGCCCGTCGGCAGATGGTTCGGGATGATGAGGCGAGCCAAACATTGGCAACGCCATTTGAATGATGGCCGGATGCAGACTATATGGGAATGAAGATCGAAAAATAAACGTCACTGGCGGATGCGATGGGTTCCAACGACTTTGTAACGCTCTTTTTTCTCGTGGCCGCAGTGCTGATTTTTCTCCAGCTGCGCAGCGTTCTAGGCCGCAGGACCGGAAATGAGAAGCCGCCCTTCGAACCCTACAGCCCCCGTGATGTGCCGCAGGCACCGGGCGGCGATGATGGAAAGCTGGTGACGTTGCCGCGCCGCGAGGAAGCCGGTGATGACCGCTTTTCTGCGATTGATGCCTTTGCCAAACCCGGCACGTCGCTCAATTCATCACTTAGGGACCTGGTGGCCGTTGATCCCGGTTTCAACCCCAAGGAATTCCTGAACGGTGCTCGAATGGCTTACGAGATGATCGTCACCGCCTTTGCCGCAGGAGATCGCAAGACGTTGAAGAGCCTGCTCTCGCGTGAGGTTTATGAGGGTTTTGACAGTGCGATTTCCGAGCGGGAGTCGCGTGGCGAAATGATGAAGTCGACTTTCGTTGGCATCGAAAAGGCCGAAATAAAGCAGGTCGGCGTCAAGGACAACGAGGAACAGGTCACCATTCGCGTGCTCTGCCAGCTCATAACTGCAACCTTTGACAGGGACGGAAAGTTGACCGACGGCGATCCCGAAGCGGTCGGCGAGGTCAATGACATCTGGACTTTTGCACGTGACGTCCGGTCGCGTGACCCGAACTGGAAGCTTGTTGCGACCGAATCGGAACAATGAACGGCGAACTTGAAGGCTTCCGGCTGACGCCGGTCTCGTTCGACGAGATCCCCCACTGGGGTGAGGATGATCCCTCGTCTCTCTTTGCGGGATTAAGGGCGTGCGGGTGTTATGTCCGGTCCGTGAGGGCTTACCGTACTGGCTCGCTCGGTCTCACTTGTGACGATCTTATGCCGCTCGTCGATAAGGCACAGGACGTGGGAAGCCAGGCCAGTGGGCTCGCCCGCCGCTTCTTTGAAACGGAGTGTCAGCCTTTCCGGATTGAACGAACAGACGGTAAACCGGGTCTTGTCACCGCCTTCTATGAACCCGAGGTAAGTGTCTCTTCGAAACCGAGCGATGAGTACCGGCATCCGTTCTATCGCCGTCCGTCCGATCTGATCGACATCGATCAGGAGAACCGGCCGGCGGACATGGATCCTTCCTACCGCTTCGGATTGCTGCAGAACGGGACGATTTCGACCTATCCGGACCGGATGGCGATCGATCGAGGTTACCTGGAGGGGCAGAATCTCGAGATCGCCTGGGCGAAGTCGAAGGTCGATGTCTTCTTCGCCCATATCCAAGGCGCCGCGCGTCTCCGCTATCCGGACGGCAGAACGAAGCGTATCACCTACGACGCGAAGGCAGGCCATCCCTTCTCGGCGATCGGCAAGTTGCTCATCGAGCGCGGCGAGATCGAGTTGGCGAACATCTCAATGCAGTCGATCCGCAGCTGGCTGGCGCAGCATCCCGACCAGACCGACGAAGTGTTATGGCATAACCGCTCCTACATATTCTTCCGAGAGGCGGATGTGGACGATCCGGCTCTCGGCCCGATCGCTGCAGCGAAAGTTCCGCTAATCCCCGGACGATCACTGGCGGTTGATCGGCAGATCCATACCTTCGGTTTTCCTTTTTTTGTCCACTCGGAGACCCTGACGAGCATTGACGGCGGCAAGCCGTTCGCACGGTTGATGCTGGCCCTCGATACCGGCTCGGCTATTGTCGGCCCGGCGCGGGGTGACATCTTCACCGGTTCAGGTGATGAGGCCGGAGAACTGGCCGGAGCCGTTCGCAACGACGCCGACTTCTATATACTCGTGCCGAAAGACGCAGCGGCGAGGTATATTTAGTGCCAGGAAGGGGAAAGCTTAGCGCCGACGATCGCATCCTGTGGGGCAAGGTGGCCCGGACCACCCGACCTCTGCACGGCAGGCTCGAAGATTTGCTGGTTTTCGAGGAGGAGGTTGCCGAACCGGCGGAGTCGAGCCGGGGGGGGGTTGGGCAGCCGGAAAGCAATGTCGCGCCGAAGACGACCGGAACCGAGGGCGAAAAGAAGATCGCCGGCCGTCATCACCCGTTGGAGAAGCCCGTCAAGCGCAAACTCGCGCGGGGACATCTCGCTCTCGAAGCGCGTATCGATCTCCATGGGCTCGTCCAGAGCGAGGCGCACGCGATGCTTCTCGACTTCCTTGTGAGGGTCCATGAGCGTGGACTGCGGCATGTGCTTGTCATTACAGGCAAAGGGAGTTCATTGGGTAGCGATGGAGCGTTGAAGCGGGCCGCTCCATTGTGGTTCTCGAAGCCGGAATTTCGCCACCTGATCTCCTCGTATGAGGTGGCTGCACGCCAGCACGGCGGTGAGGGGGCGTTGTATGTCCGCCTGTCCCGCGCGCGGGGGGATCATCCATGACACCTTTCGGACAGGCGCTGCGGATGCTTCGCGGGCGAAAAGGCGTTTCGCAGAAGGAGATGGCGGTCGCGATCGGAGTGTCGCCGGCCTACCTGTCGGCGCTTGAACACGGCAAACGCGGCAGGCCGAATTTCGATCTTCTCCAACGCATCGCCGGCTATTTCAACATCATCTGGGACGAAGCCGAGGAGCTTTTTTCCGTAGCGGGCATGTCCGATCCTCGTGTAGTACTCGACACATCGGGCCTGCCGCCGCAGTATACTGCTCTCGCCAATACGCTCGCTCGCAGGATTCGCTCGCTTCCTCCGAATGTGATAAACGAGTTGAATGGCGTCCTAGAAAAAGCCAAATGACCTGTTTAACCCCCGGTGGCATCCCTATCCACGGGATTCGGGGTCCCTCGCGTTTGGAAGTTCCACCAAACCACCTATAGTCGACGCGATTGTAGCCGCTGATTCGACGCGTCGTGGCTCCTTATGACTGACTGGAAAGATCGTTAAATGAGTGACACGCCGGTAACTGAGAACACTGCTTCCGCGGAATACGGGGCAGAGTCGATCAAGGTGCTGAAAGGTCTGGATGCTGTGCGCAAACGCCCGGGCATGTATATCGGCGACACCGATGACGGTTCGGGCTTGCATCACATGGTCTATGAAGTCGTGGACAACGCGATCGATGAAGCATTGGCGGGCCATGCCGACATCGTCACCGTCACGTTAAACGCGGACGGGTCTGTCACGGTGACGGATAATGGTCGTGGAATTCCGACGGATATTCACCCTTCGGAAGGGGTGTCCGCCGCCGAAGTGATCATGACGCAGCTCCATGCTGGCGGTAAGTTCGATCAGAACTCTTACAAGGTCTCCGGCGGTCTTCATGGTGTCGGCGTCTCGGTGGTCAATGCTTTGTCGACCAAGCTGGTGCTCAAGATCCGCCGTGGTGGCAAGATTCACGAAATTAGCTTCACGCACGGCGTCGCCGACGCACCGCTTAGGGTCAGCGGCGAGTACGAAGGTCGATCGGGCACAGAGGTTACGTTCCTGCCGAGTCCGGAGACTTTCACCAATATCGAATTTGACTACGGAACTCTGGAACACCGGCTTCGCGAGTTGGCGTTTCTGAATTCCGGCGTTCGTATCCTGCTGGCCGACAAGCGAAAGTCTGATGTCCGCCAGGAAGAGATGAGTTACGACGGTGGCCTGGAGGCCTTCGTCCGCTATCTCGACCGCTCGAAGAAGCCGCTGGTGGAAAAACCGGTTGCCATCAAAGGTGAGAAGGACGGGATCACCGTCGAGGTCGCCATGTGGTGGAACGACAGCTATCACGAGAACGTCCTGTGCTTCACGAACAATATTCCGCAGCGGGATGGTGGTACGCACATGGCCGGCTTCCGCGGAGCGCTGACCCGTCAGATCGTCTCGTATGCCGACAGTTCGGGGATCATGAAGAAGGAGAAGGTGACACTGACCGGCGACGATTGCCGCGAAGGACTGACCGCCGTTCTCTCGGTAAAGGTCCCGGATCCGAAGTTCTCCTCGCAAACCAAGGATAAACTCGTCTCCTCAGAAGTCCGGCCTGTGGTCGAAAGCCTCGTCAACGAAGCCCTCAGCACGTGGCTCGAGGAACATCCGGGCGATGCTAAGATCCTTGTCGGCAAGGTCGTTGAGGCGGCCGCGGCTCGCGAGGCCGCGCGCAAGGCGCGTGAATTGACCCGGCGCAAGGGCGCGCTGGATATTGCATCACTGCCGGGCAAACTTGCCGATTGTTCAGAGCGCGATCCGTCTAAGTCCGAACTCTTCCTTGTCGAGGGCGACTCCGCGGGTGGATCTGCAAAACAGGGACGCTCACGCGAGACACAGGCCATCCTGCCCCTGCGCGGAAAGATCCTGAATGTCGAGCGTGCGCGCTTCGACAAGATGCTGTCGAGCCAGGAAATCGGAACGTTGATCACCGCGCTCGGTACATCGATCGGCAAGGATGAGTTCAATGCCGACAAGCTGCGTTACCACAAGATCATCATCATGACCGATGCTGACGTCGACGGCGCTCACATCCGCACGCTTCTGCTGACTTTCTTCTTCCGCCAGATGCCGGAACTGATCGAACGTGGCCATCTCTACATTGCCCAGCCACCGCTCTATAAGGTGAGCCGCGGCAAGTCGGTCCAGTACTTGAAGGACGAGAAGGCACTCGAGGATTATCTCATCACGATGGGTCTGGAGGATGCGCGGCTTACACTCGGCAACGGCGAAGTGCGCGCAGCTTCCGATCTTCGCGAAGTCATCCAGGACGCTCTCCGGCTGCGTTCTCTGATCGACGGTCTGCATTCCCGCTATAACCGCAACGTGATTGAACAAGCGGCAATCGCAGGGGCGCTTAATCCGGAACTGACGGGAAACCGTGAACGCGCGGAGCAGACCGCGGCTGAGGTTGCGCGTCGGCTCGACTTGATTGCTGAGGAGACGGAGCGTGGCTGGACTGGCCATGTGACCGATGAAGGCGGACTGCGCTTCGAGCGCATGGTCCGCGGGGTCAAGGAAGTGGCTTTCGTCGATGTAGCCCTGATCGGTTCCGCGGACGCGCGCCACATCGATCAGATGTCCGCCAGACTGCGGGAGGTCTATGGCGTTCCGCCCACACTTTCCAAAAAGGATGGACAGCAGGAGATGTCGGGTCCTCGGGCCTTGCTGGACTCCATCTTCGCGGCTGGCCGAAAAGGCCTTTCCATGCAGCGCTACAAAGGCCTCGGTGAAATGAACGCCGAACAGCTCTGGGAAACGACGCTCGATCCGAACGTCCGGTCACTGCTCCAGGTGAAGGTCACCGACGCGACCGATGCCGACGGCCTGTTCTCGCGCCTGATGGGCGACGAGGTCGAACCCCGGCGCGAGTTTATCCAGGACAATGCGTTGAGCGTCGCCAATCTCGACATCTGACAAGAACGTGAATCATCTGTTAACGATGATTCACGTGAAACAATCCCGGCCTCAGGCGGAACGAAACAGACCTTCGAAGGCGACGGTGCTAAGCGGTTTGCGGTTGCTCGGGATTTCCCGTGCTTGCAGGTGTTCCGGTAGCAGACTCTTGTCGGCAAGCTTGCCGATCGCGACGGCCGCTTCCGCCCGGTAACCTTGCGGAACGTTGAGAACCTCAATCGCCTTGTCGAAGTCGACTCCGCCCATGCCGTGCGCGTAATAGCCGGAGTAAACGGCCTGCATCGCCAGCATTGCCCAAGATGCGCCGGCGTCAAAGCTGTGGCTTCGGAAAGGTTTTGGCTCGGACCCGTCATCCTTGCGGCTCAGCATGTCGGAAAAGATGATGACCAGAGCCGAAGCGGTCTTCGCCCAGATTTGATTGGATTCGGCAAGAACAGAGAGAATCCGGTCGAAATCATCGGTATCTCGCAGAGCGTAAACAAACCGCCACGGCTGATAGTTCGAAGCTGACGGTGCCCAGTGGGCCGCCTCGAGCATGGTCAGGAGTATTTCCTTCGGCATGCGCTCGCTTGAAAAGCTTCGCGGTGACCAGCGGTCGAGGAACACGGGATTGATGTTGAAATCGGATTGCCGGTGATTGCTGCTTGTCATGGAGTGTTCTCGTTCCGATCGAGTTGGTGGAGAGGGGTGACAGATTCTGTGACGGCTTTCGATATTCGGGCGCCGTTCGCCTACGCACAAGCAATAAGGCGTTCGTCGAGCGGCCCTAATGCTGGCCCGCAACGATGGTTTTTTTGCGCAGCAACAAATTCGTTACTTGTTTGTTGAACTCTGGTATTTCTCGTATATCAGCCGGCGGCACATCCGGCGTTCGATGATAACCGAAGGGCAAGAGCGCTCATGTTCTACCAGCTCTATGAATTGAACCACGCAGCGATGGCCCCGTTCCGTGCAACGGCCGACGCAATGCGCCTTGCCTACAGAAACCCGCTCAATCCTCTGGCACACACCGTCGTCGGACGAACACTTGCGGCCAGCTTCGAGGTCTTTGAGCGCGTCACACGACGTTACGGCAAACCCGAGTTCGGTTTGCCTTTTACCCAGATCGATGGTCGACCAGTCGCGGTAAAGGAGCAGATCGTCTGGAGCAGACCGTTCTGCAATCTCATCCATTTCGATCGCCAGTTGCCCGTGGGGCACTCCGATCCCAAGATCGTTCTCGTTGCGCCGATGTCCGGACACTATGCCACGCTTCTACGCGGCACGGTGGAGGCGCTCCTTCCGGGCGCAGACGTCTATATTACAGATTGGATCGACGCGCGTATGGTCCCGGTCACCGATGGGACCTTCGATCTCGATGACTATATCGACTACGTGATCGACATTCTGCACTACCTCGGGCCCGACACCCACGTTGTTGCGGTGTGCCAACCCTCGGTTCCCGTTCTGGCCGCTGTTGCGGTGATGGAGGCGAACGGCGATCCCCTTGCTCCGGCTACCATGACGCTCATGGGTGGCCCCATCGACACGCGGATCAATCCGACCGGGGTCAACGAACTGGCACAGAACAGGCCACTCGAGTGGTTCAGGGACAATGTCATCATGAATGTCCCGTGGCCGCAGCCGGGTTTCATGCGTGCCGTCTATCCGGGTTTCCTGCAGCTTTCGGGTTTCATGTCGATGAATCTGGACAGGCACATGATCGCCCACAAGGACTTCTTCGTGAACCTGGTCAAGAATGATGGCGACTCGGCTGAAAAGCACCGGGATTTCTACGACGAGTATCTGGCGGTCATGGACCTGACGGCTGAATTCTATCTGCAAACCGTGGAGACCGTTTTCATTCGGCACGCCTTGCCGAAAGGGGAGATGACGCATCGTGGGAAGCCGGTAAACACGACCGCTATCCGCAACGTGGCGCTCCTTACCGTCGAGGGCGAGAACGACGACATATCCGGCGTCGGTCAGACGCGGGCCGCCCAATCGCTTTGCCCGAATATCCCGGAGGCGAAGCGGATGCACTATCTTCAGCCGGATGTCGGTCACTATGGTGTCTTTAACGGTTCACGGTTCCGCAAGGAGATCGCGCCGCGGATCCTCGCCTTCGCGAGGAACCACACGCAGGGAAGGAAGCGATCCGTCGTCAAGGAAGTGATCAGGGGCGGGCGTTCGGCCTAATCGAGAATTGCGCCAAGGGTTTCATGCCCTTGACTGGAGATTGGGTTGTTCGACCTTGAAGCGGGTTTCGGCTCTTCCCACATCGTTTTCATTCGGGTGGCATAATGCTCCCGAAGAAAACGAGGATCATTGATGATGAACCAGTCAGCATTGCTGCGTCCGGATTGGACGCCTGCAACCGTTGCACTCATGGTGCTCGGCTTCATAGTGTTCTGGCCACTGGGCTTGGCCATGCTCGCCTACATCCTGTTCGGCGACCGCTTTCGAAGCTTCAAACGCGAAGCCAATACCGCGGCAGAGGGTATGTTCGGCCGCTGCCGGCATGGGCGCTATCGCGGGCCACACTTCTCCACCGGCAATGTCGCCTTCGACGATTGGCGAAAAGCAGAGCTTTATCGGCTGGAGGCTGAACGTCGCAAGCTCGACGAAATGCGAGAAGAATTCGATGCCTATCTGCGGGAGCTGAGGCGGGCAAAGGATCAGGAGGAGTTCAACCGTTTCATGAGGGATCGTGAAGCGGCGAAGCGCTCTGGCGAGGCGCCTGTTCAACCCGCTACGTGAACGTCTGGTGGATTACCAATCAGGCCGGCGTCCGTGGATGCCGGTTTCTTCGCGTAGCGACGGCGAATCGGGTACAAGCACGATCTATGTTTCAGCTCCTGAAGAAATCGACGCGACCGAAGGCGGTGCCGCAACAGCGGGTGCTGCAGGTCAACGGTCGAGAAATGCCGCTGACGATCCGGCAGAATCCACGTGCCACAAGAATTACCCTGAGGATCGAGCCAGGCGGTCGAGCCTTGAAGATGACGGTGCCACACGGCTTGCGTCATTGGGAAGTTGATGAGTTCCTCGAACGTCACCAGGGATGGCTGATGACGCGCTTGGCGCGTTACGGTTCCGAAATCAGGCTGCGACATGACGGCGAGATAGCCGTCCGGGGTGTGCCGCACCGGATCGTGCACACGGGACTTCTGCGCGGAATTACAGAAGCGGCCGTCATCGACGGTTGCTCCGTTCTCAGGGTGAGCGGCATGGAAGAGCATGTCGGCCGCCGCATTGCAGCCTTTCTCAAAAAGGAAGCGCGGCGGGATCTGGAGAAGCTCGTGATCGCACATGCCGCTCGTATCGGACGGCCGGTGCGCTCGCTGACGATGAAAGATACACGCAGCCGTTGGGGCTCGTGTTCGTGGGATGGCAATCTGAGCTTCTCCTGGCGCATCGTCATGGCTCCACCGCAGGTCATCGATTACCTCGCAGCTCACGAAGTCGCCCACCTGCGGGAGATGAATCATAGTGCTGCCTTCTGGGCACTATGCGGAGAGCTGTGTCCGGCGATGGACGAGGCGAAGGCCTGGCTGAAGCGGCACGGTGCACAGCTGCACGCCATCGACTTTGGCTAGTATGGACAAGGGCGAGCGGCTGTTGTCGCAATTTGGCTCGACTCTTTTGCGTTTTCGTGCGACTTCGCTGCCATGATGCCGGATATCAAAATCTGCGGATTGAAAACGTCGGAGGCGGTCGACCGCGCGGTTGAACGCGGCGCGACGCATGTCGGTTTCATTTTTTTCGAAAGGAGTCCGCGAAACATCGAGCCGGACGTCGCGGGCGCACTGGCGGACCATGTGCGTGGACGCGCCAAGGTCGTCGCGGTGACGGTGGATGCCGATACCGACGAGCTCGATGAAATTGTGGATCTGCTGAAGCCAGATATCCTTCAGCTGCACGGGAAAGAAAGCCCGGAACGTCTTCTCATGTTGAAGGCGCTCTATGGGCTGCCCATCATCAAGGCATTTTCGATCCGGGGACCCGAGGATCTGAAAAGGATCGAGCCGTATATAGGCATAGCCGATCGTCTGCTCTTCGATGCGAAGCCGCCAAGCGACTCGGAATTGCCTGGAGGAAATGGGATTCCTTTCGATTGGCGCGTGCTGCGCACGCTTGACGGCAGTGTCGATTACATGCTTTCCGGCGGCCTCAACAAGGACAATATTGCGGCGGCCCTACGCGAGACGGGCGCCCGCGGTATCGATGTCTCTTCCGGTGTTGAGAGAGCGCCGGGCGTGAAGGATGTCGCCATGATCGACGAGTTTTTTGCGGCAGTGAAACGCGCCTCTGCGCTCGAGCCGGTTTCAGGGAGCACGAAGTGAACCAGACAGTATCACCGAATTCCTATCGCGAAGGTCCGGACGAGGACGGACGTTTCGGGATTTACGGCGGCCGCTTTGTGGCCGAGACGCTGATGCCGCTGATCCTTGATCTGCAAGCCGAGTGGGAAAAGGCAAAAACCGATTCTGAGTTTCAGGCCGAACTGGCTGGGCTTGGCGCTCACTATATCGGACGACCGAGCCCGCTTTATTTCGCGGAACGGCTGACCGAGCACCTCGGTGGCGCCAAGATCTACTTCAAGCGCGAGGAACTCAATCACACCGGCTCGCACAAGATCAACAACTGTATCGGTCAGATACTCCTTGCCAAACGCATGGGCAAGAAACGCATCATCGCCGAAACCGGCGCCGGGCAGCATGGCGTCGCGTCTGCGACCGTCGCCGCTCGGTTCGGCTTTCCATGTGTCGTCTACATGGGAGCGACCGACGTCGAGCGTCAGGCCCCGAACGTCTTCCGCATGAAGCTGCTCGGCGCGGAAGTGAAGCCGGTGACCTCGGGGCATGGTACGCTCAAGGACGCGATGAACGAAGCGCTTCGGGACTGGGTCACGAACGTCGAGGACACCTATTACCTGATCGGTACCGCCGCAGGTCCGCACCCCTATCCGGAGATGGTTCGGGACTTCCAGTCGGTGATCGGCAAGGAAGCGCGCGAGCAAATTCTGGAAGCAGAGGGCAAGCTTCCCGATCTCGTCATCGCTGCCGTCGGCGGTGGGTCGAACGCGATTGGCATCTTCCATCCGTTCCTCGATGATCCTGACGTCAAGATCGTCGGGGTCGAGGCAGGTGGAAAGGGGCTTTCCGGTGATGAGCATTGTGCGTCGATTACCGCGGGTTCGCCGGGCGTCCTGCACGGCAACCGGACGTACCTGCTGCAGGACTCGGACGGCCAGATCAAGGAAGGGCACTCCATTTCCGCAGGTCTCGACTATCCGGGCATCGGGCCGGAACACGCCTGGCTGAATGATACCGGCCGCGCCGAGTACGTTCCGATTATGGATGGAGAGGCACTCGAAGCCTTCCAGCTGCTGACGAAGCTCGAGGGGATCATTCCGGCTCTTGAGCCGTCGCACGCCGTTGCCGAGGTCATCAAGCGGGCGCCGAAGATGCGCAAGGATCAGGTGATCCTGCTCAACCTCTCCGGTCGCGGAGACAAGGATATCTTCACCGTCGGCAAGATCCTCGGCATGGAGCTCTGAAATGACCGCACGCATGGAAAAGAAGTTTGCCGAACTGAAGGCGGAAGGCCGTCCGGCGCTGATCACCTACTTCATGGGCGGAGATCCCGACTTTGAAACGTCGCTCGCCATTATGAAGGCATTGCCCGAGGCCGGTGCAGACGTGATCGAGCTCGGCATGCCGTTCTCCGACCCGATGGCGGACGGTCCGGCGATCCAGATGGCCGGTCAGCGGGCACTTAAATCCGGACAGACGTTGAAGAAGACGCTTCAATTGGCTAGCGAATTCCGGAAGGGGAACCAGCACACGCCGATCGTCATGATGGGCTACTACAACCCGATCTATGTTTTCGGTGTGGAAAAGTTCCTGGACGCGGCGCTCGAAGCAGGAATCGACGGCCTCATCGTCGTCGACCTGCCACCGGAAATGGATGACGAGCTTTGCATTCCGGCGCGCCGGAAAGACATCAACTTCATCCGCCTGGCGACGCCGACGACGGACGATCGACGCCTTCCGACCGTGCTGAAGAACACGTCAGGCTTCGTCTACTATGTGTCGATGACGGGGATCACCGGCTCCGCGCTGCCCGACCCGTCAAAGGTGGCTGTGGCCGTTAATCGCATCAAGGCCCACACAGACCTGCCGATTTGTGTCGGTTTCGGTGTAAAGACGGCCGAACATGCGCGCCTGATCGGCGCCAACGCCGATGGTGTTGTCGTCGGTACAGCGATCGTGAACCAGGTTGCTCTGAGCCTCAACAAGGACGGAACAGCGAGCGCTGACACGGTGCAGGCCGTCGCGACCCTGGTGCAGGGTCTGGCGACCGGTGTCCGAGCCGCCCGGCTTGCCGCCGCAGAATAGCACCAGATATCGGTGACATCAGTCAGGAGTTTAGTGACGTGAACTGGATTACCAACTACGTGCGGCCGCGTATCAATTCCATGCTCGGCCGTCGTGAGGTTCCGGAAAACCTCTGGATCAAATGCCCTGAAACCGGCGAGATGGTCTTTCACAAGGACCTCGAAGAGAACAAATGGGTGATCCCGTCTTCGGGTTATCACATGAAGATGCCGGCGAAAGCCCGACTTCTGGATCTCTTTGACAACGGAGCCTACGAAGCCCTGCCACAGCCGAAGGTGGCGCAAGATCCGCTGAAATTTCGCGACTCCAAGAAATACGCCGATCGCCTGAAGGACAGCCGTCTGAAGACGGAGCAGGAAGACACCATCCTGGCCGGCCTCGGAACGGTCGAAGGGGTGAAGCTCGTCGCCGTAGTCCACGAATTCAATTTCATGGGCGGTTCGCTCGGCATCGCCGCCGGTGAGGCCATCGTGAAGGCGTTCGAGCGAGCCATCGCCGAGAAGTGCCCGCTCGTCATGTTCCCGGCCTCGGGCGGGGCGCGGATGCAGGAGGGCATCCTCTCGCTCATGCAACTGCCGCGAACGACGGTTGCGGTGGAAATGCTGAAGGAAGCTGGTCTTCCCTATATCGTCGTTCTGACCAATCCCACGACCGGCGGCGTGACGGCGTCCTACGCGATGCTGGGCGACCTCCACATCGCCGAGCCGGGTGCCGAGATCTGCTTTGCCGGCAAGCGGGTGATTGAGCAGACGATTCGCGAAAAGCTTCCGGAAGGCTTCCAGACCTCGGAGTACCTGCTTGAGCACGGCATGGTAGACATGGTCGCCAAGCGACACGACATCCCGGCCCTTCTTGCCCGGCTGCTCCGTATCATGATGAGGCAGCCGGCCGCCGCCTGACGCTCCGCCTTGGAGAGGAAGAAGCGCAGCTCACCTAGAACTCTCTCCGGGAAGTCCGGAGCGCGGAATCCGTTATGAACAAGCCTGCATTCAGTGAGGCGGAGCACGAGATCGACAAGCTCATGGGACTGCATCCCAAGGGCTTCGATCTCTCTCTCAGCCGCATTCGTCGTCTGCTCGAAGCGCTCGGTAATCCGCATTTGCGGATGCCGCCAGTGATCCATGTTGCCGGCACCAACGGCAAGGGCTCGGTCACGGCGTTCTGCCGCTCGATCCTCGAGGCCGGTGGGCTTGGCGTCCACGTTCACACCTCACCGCATCTCGTGCGCTGGCATGAACGCTATCGCATCGGTCGGAAAGGCGGCAGAGGGGAGTTGGTTGATGACACGGTGTTCGCCGACGCGCTTCGTCGGGTTGCGGAAGCCAATGGCGGACAGGCGATCACTGTTTTCGAGATCTTGACGGCCGTCACGTTCATTCTGTTTTCGGAGCATCCGGCGGATGTCGCGATCATTGAGGTCGGTCTGGGCGGTCGGTTCGATGCGACCAATGTCATCGAACATCCTGCCGTGTCGGTAATCATGCCAATCTCGCTGGATCATCAGTCGTACCTTGGAGATCGTGTCGAACTGATTGCAGCCGAGAAAGCAGGGATTATGAAACGGGGGCATCCGGTGGTAATCGGACATCAGGAGTACGACGAAGCCCGCGACGTTCTCGTATCGACAGCAGAGCGAATCGGCTGTCCGGTTTCGATCTACGGACAGGATTTCCTTGCCTATGAGGAGCAGGGGCGCCTGATCTATCAGGACGAATCCGGTCTCTCCGATCTGCCGTTGCCACGACTGCCCGGGCGTCATCAGTACGCCAATGCAGCGGCAGCGATCCGTGCAGTGAAGGCCGCAGGCTTCGATGTAACGGAGGCCATGGCCGAGAAGGCGATGATATCCGTCGAATGGCCGGGCCGTTTGCAGCGGCTTGTCGCAGGCAAATTGATGGCATACGCCCCGACCGGGGCCGAGATTTGGGTCGACGGGGGACATAATCCCGGCGCAGGTGAAGTCATCGCAGAGGCCATGGCGGGCTTCGAGGAGAAGCAGCCGCGCCCGCTCTACCTGATTACAGGAATGATCAACACAAAAGATCCCGTCGGCTATTTCCATGCCTTTGCCGGGCTCGTTCAGGAGGTTTTCACGGTTCCTATCAGAGGAACCGATGCCGCATTGGACCCGGTCGCCCTTGCCCAGGCCGCGTCGGACGCAGGCCTGTCGGCATCGCCGGTGTCGGCGGTCGCCGAGGCGCTGACGGCTATTCGAGATCGCATGCAGCCGGGCGAATCTGCACCGCGAATCCTGATTGGCGGCTCGCTTTACCTTGTCGGCAACGTGCTTGCGGACAATGGAACTCCACCCAAATGAGAAAGCCCGGCCAATGCCGGGCTTCATTCGTTTTTCAGCCGGAAGGGCTGAAATCAGGCGGCGCTGGAGATCCAGCTCGCCAGCGCTGTCTTGGGCGAGGCGCCGACCTTGATATCGGCTACTTCTCCGCCCTTGAAGATGGCCAGGGTCGGAATCGACCGGACGCCGAACTTGGCGGCAAGCTCCGGATTCTCGTCGATGTTGATCTTGGCAACTTTTACCTTGCCTGCCATTTCGTTGGAGATCTCTTCCAGGCTCGGCGCAATCATTTTGCACGGGCCGCACCACTCGGCCCAGAAGTCGACGACCACCGGCTGCGCGGATTCGAGGACTTCCGTCTGGAAGTTGGAATTGTCGACTTTTACCGTAGCCATAGGCTGCTCCTTTTCCGGTCGTACTTGAGGGTTATCTGATACCCTCGCGCCTGTTTTTCAAGACATGGTATTTCACGAACTCTTGAGGTCAGCAAGCGTCTGCATCAGCTCCGTGGCAGGTACCGCGATGACTGTGCCGGCTTCGGTGTAAGCCAGCAGGCATTCGATTTCCTTATGCGGATAGAGAGGCTTCAGAAGCTCTCGGTAGATCGCTAGCTGTGCGCGATGGCTGAAGGGTACGGCGCCTATCGTTCTCGGCGGTGAACGGTTTGTCTTGAAGTCGAGAAGGATCACCCGGTCATCCGTGACGGCCAGACGATCGATGCGGCCCGAAACAGCCCGCGCCTGCCCGTCGACGGTGACGGTTCCCATTATGGAGACCTCCGCCTGGGCGTGGGGCGAAAACACAGGTGCGAGACCGGGATGGTCGAGGATCGCCAGCACTGTCGTGACCAGCCGCTCGCGCTCGCCAGTTGGCCAGAACCGCGCCGCGCGCTCGGCGTAGCGTCGTGCGGCGGCGTCGCGCTGGTCGACGGGAAGGGAAGGAAGAACCTGCAGCATCCGGTGAGTGAGCTTGCCCTTCTGCAGCGCTATGCCGTTGTCCGTCTTCTCGCCGAACAGCGGACTCCATACCGTGACATCCTCCCCGGTGTCTTCGATGAAGGCGCCGGCGCCGGAGGGGCTTAACGGCCGGGGAAGATGAGGTCCCGGCGGCAATGGCCGAAACAACGCATCGGGAAGTGTATAGTCAGGACGTCCGCTCTCGATCTGCTGATGAAGCTCGAACGCTCTGGGTCTCACCGGGACGCGCCATTCCAGCCCATTCCATTCTCCCTCGGGGCCTTCGAACCGGGCTTCTGTGCAGTGGTCTGCAGAGCGCCGCAGTGCCTCGGTAATCATCTGGTGCCAAATATCCTTCGGCTCCTGCTTGCCGCGATAACCGCAGATGACCAGCCGATCCGCGGCGCGCGTCATCGCCACATACAGAAGCCGACGATACTCCTCTTCAGCCAACCGTCTCAGGCGCTCGGTGTCGGCAGCGATCAGCGGATTTCCCAGTGACTTGATCGGGATCCAGGCCGGAACGGGCGTCCCGATGCCTGCCTCGACGAGGCGGAGCTTAGGCAGGTGCGTGTGGTTGAATGCCTTCGATCCGCCATCCACAAGGAAGACCACGGGCGCTTCGAGGCCTTTTGAAGCGTGGACCGTCATGATCCGCACCTCGTCCCGATCCTTGTCATGCTCGCGCTTGACCTCCGGCGCCTCCGTTTCGAGTGCCGTGACGAACGACTGCAGGCCTGGAAGGCCCGTCGTCTCAAACGACAGCGCGAAGTTCAGGAATTCGTCGAGGATATCCGTGACCTCGCTTCCGAGGCGGGCAAGAAAGGCGCGTCTGCCGCCCTCGGGCCCAAGGATACGCGCGTAGAAATCATGGACGGACAGGTTCCGGGAGAGCGAAATGCACCTCGCAAGCCGGTCGGCGGCCGAGCGCCAGTTGCCGCCTTCGTCTTCCGCGTGCCTCTGCAAAGAAGACCAGACACTGGTTTCGCGTGGGCGCGTCGCCGCGAGCTCGAAGAGGTCTTCTTCGCTCAGGTCGAAGAGAGGACTCTTCAATAGTGCTGCAAGCGAAAGGTCGTCGTTCGGCAGGAGGACGAAGCGGCCGAGCGCAAGCAGATCCTGCACGGCGATATGCAACGTCAGGCGCAACCGGTCGGCACCTGCGACGGGGATGTTGTTCCGCCGCTTGAGTGCGCGTGTAAGGGCGTTGACGAAGGAGTCGCGCTTGCGAACGAGGACCAAGATATCGCCGGGCCTGATTGGTCGTTCGACGCCCTTTTCCACGATCGTCTCCCTGCCGACCATCTGCTCGATTCGGCAGGCGATGCGACGGGCCAGGATGGCAGAGGGCGCACTCTCGGGCGTCGCGTCGAAGGGCGCCGTCCAGTCATCGCTCGTTTCGCTGGCTTCGGGAGCAATCATATCCCAGAGGTCGACGGCGCCGGGGTGGCCTGCGCGGCTGGACATGTGGACGACCGACTCGTTCGAGGCGCTGAGGCCGCGAGCGTTCTCGTCGACAGAAAACACCTGGTCGACCGCCGAGAGCACCGCCGACGTCGAACGGAACGAAAGAGGGAGGCGGACAGCACTGAAGCGCTCGCCACTGGACGATACGAGTCGCGCGGCGATGGTCGCCTCTTCCGAGAAGCGTTCAGGGCGCGCTCCCTGAAACGAATAGATGGACTGTTTTTCGTCTCCGACGGCAAAGAAGGTACGGGTCAGTGCTCTCGCCCCGACGCCGGAGAAGAAATCCTCACGCAGCGAGCGGATTACCGCCCACTGGATAGGGCTTGTGTCCTGCGCCTCGTCGACGAGGATATGGTCGATTCCCTGATCGAGCTTGTAATGAACCCATGGGCCTACATCTCCACGTGTGAGCAGGCTGGCTGTGCGTTCGATCAGATCTTCGAAATCGAGCTGACTGCGGGACTTCTTGAGATCCTCGTAATCGCGATCAAGCCGTTTCGCGAGCGTCAGGGCGGCCTTGGTTGCCTCGTACATCCGGAAGGTGGAGAGCTGAGCATGGCAGGTGGCGACATGATCTCGCGCGGCAACGAGGCGCTCGCGAAGATCAGGCATCGCTTTTGTCATGGCTGCGGTGCAGAGCGTACTGTCGGCACGTGCGCTTCCGGTTGCGGTGTAGAATGCCTTTTCGAGATGCTTGATACGCAGGATGTCGTCCGCTTCCTGAGAGGCAGCGGCAAGAGCATCGGCAATTTCGCGGGCACGTTCGCCGCCCCTCTCTCTTGCGAGCAACAGGTATTCGGAGAGTATCGCACCCGAAAGCTCCGGGAGCGGCCAGAAGCGGGAAGTAAGTGTGGCCTCCGTCACCTCCGGCTCCAGCCCAAGTCCACGGCGCAGAGCGAGATCCGGCCCGCCGAGCCGGTGCGAGGCTGAAAGGAAGCGACGGATCGCGTGACGGTTCGCAACGATATCGCCGAGCAAAGCCTCCAGCCCACTCTCGTCGGAAATGCTGAGGACGCGCGAGAACGCATCGGCAAGCTCCAGGTCACTCTCCGTCGAAGTTGCGGTCAGCAACGTCCGCCGGGCGTCTGCGAGAACCGCTGCCGCTGCCCTGTCATCAAGGACAGAGAAATGTCCGGCCACGTTTGCTTCGAGAGGGAACTGGTGTAGCAGGGCTTCGCAGAAGGCATGAATCGTCTGAATCTTCAGCCCACCCGGGGTTTCCAGGGCGCGGGCGAAGAGTTGACGCGCCTGCGACAGCTTCGTTTGGCCAGGTGTCTCGCCTTCGATCTCCGCAATACGTAAGGCAAGCGCTTCTTCGGGAAGTGTTGCCCATTCAGCGAGTCTTTCGAACACACGGTTCGACATCTCGGATGCGGCCGCCTTTGTATAAGTGAGGCAGAGAATGGACGCAGGTCTCGCTCCGGCTAGCAGAAGTCGAACGACCCTCTGGGTCAGTACATGCGTCTTTCCCGATCCGGCATTGGCCGAGACCCAGGCCGAGCGGGCAGGATCGGACGCGAGTGCTTGCTGGGCCGTCGTCCAGTTGATCCAGACGAGCGGATCATCGCTGGCAGGCAGATTGGTCGGCTCATTCGTCATTGGACGACTCCTCACCCTCTGCCGTCGACCATTCCGCCACCCGCGCCAGATGGTCGTACTCTCCGCCAAAATCATTCTGCTGGGCTGGGATGAGGCGGGAAATGAAGCCACGTTCGCCTGATCGCAACAAGGTCACCAGCCGGGTAAGCTCGCCCAGCGCTTGTTCCGCAAGATCTGCAGCAGACCTCTTGTTGTCTTCTCGCCCGTTCTCCTCGTTGTTGACGATGTCTGCACGGAAGCGTTCGCCGGGCCGCAACCGCACATAAACAAGATTGTCGGGGGAGAGTGGGCCTGCCTGGCGGAAGCCGCCGGCCATCAGCGCTGCTGCCTCAAGCGCAAGCTGGGGATCAAGCAGGCTGCGGGCTTGCTGCACACTGGGACTGAGTCCCGTCTTGTAATCGATGATGTCGACACCGCCGGTTGTCTTCAGGTCCAGGCGGTCGGCGATACCGGTCAGACGGATACCTGCAGCCGGAAGTTCGACTCCCGCCGGAACCTCCGTGAGAATGCGGCGAACCGAAGGACGCCGCGCCGCATCCCAGGCAAGATACGAACGTGCGATCTCTTTGAAACGTTGTCGCCAGACGATGTCGACGTGAACTGGCAGATTTTCAGCGTCGAAACACCTGTCAGCGATCGATAGCAGGGCCGACAGCGCTTCCCCGGTGTTCGGTGGAGGCCCCTCGCGAACGAAACGTTCCAGGATTCTGTGGTAGAGCGTTCCTCTCTCGGCGGCGCCGGGGTCGGTGTTGAACGGCTGTAGCGGATCGAGCCTCAAGACCCGTCGACCGTAGATGGCGTATGGATCACGCCGCAGACGTCCTACCTCGGAGAAGGAGAAGCTTTTTGGTTGGAGTTCGGCCGGTGGCTTGGGAGCGGGCCTTTGCGCGGGCTGCTGCTCATTACCGCGATCGATCAACTCGGCGAAGCGTCGATACTGGTCACCGCGTTCTTTCAGGTCGCGCGCCAAGACAGGTCCGCCGAGCGCCAAAAGCCGTTGCAGCCAGCGGGAGGCGACGGTCGGGGCTGATCCCTGACGCAGGGAACGCGAATAGACGATGTTCCTCGTTCCGTTCGCCATTTCAAAATCGTGGGCGAGCTGACCAATACGCCGTTCCGGTGGTTCGAGTCCCATTTCCGCTTTCATCGTGCGAGAGAGAAACGGATTGTTTGTGGTTTGCCCCGGCCATGAGCCTTCGTTGAGACTTCCGAGCACCAGCGTGTCGACACTCTGGAGGCGAGCCTCGAGGGTGCCGAATATGAAGACACGTGGGTGCCTCAGAGCCTTCGGCTTGACGGCCTCGCCCGCGGCAAGCGCGGCCATAATGTCGATCCACTGCGGTCCGTCTGCCTCGATCTGGCCGTCGGCTTCCATGATCTCTCCGAGAAGGCTCGCCAGCTTGTCACCTGCTTCGTCGCTCCAGAGTGGAGCAAGGTCGCCGTTCGGCCCGCGGCAGACGGCTTCGAGAGATTGTCCTGTCCTTCGAGCCCATTCCGCGAGACCGGCTTTGGTCGAGAGACTGTGATGTCCATGCCGACGCACCAACATACTTGCGAGCGGCTCGACCGCGGTGCCGATCGCCGTAGCGAGTTCCCGGGCGGCGGCGACCGCCGTATCCGTCAATGCGAGCCGCCACTGTGCCGGATGGCGGTCAATCCTCTGTTCCTCGTAACGCGTGTCGAAGAGCGGCTGCAGGTCCGCGACATCGACGCTACGCGTTCCCCCACGCAACGCTATCATCTCGAGCGCCTGGACCGCTTCCTCGTAGTCGTCCTGTTCGAAGCCAAAGCGGGCGAGGGGATGTTTGAGTAGCGAGCCTACCGAGACCGGATCGCCCGGGCGTAGCGTCGCCTCCAGCAGCAGCTGCGTCAGCGTACCTTGTGGCGTCGCATTCAGCGGTGTTCCGGCCGAGTCATCGGCCGTGATTCCGAACCGGACGAGTTCCGCCGCAACGCGCCGGGCGAGATTGCGATCGGGTGTGATAAGAGCGGCCCTGCTGTCCCCATTGGCGCCCGGCTTCTCCAAGGCGAGCCGAAGAGCGATTGCAATGGCCGTCGCCTCCTCTCGTTCATTTGCCGCTTCAATAAGTGCGACGTCGCCGAAGGCCTTGCGGATGCGGTCGAGACCGAAGCCGGAACGCCACGCGTTCCACTCATTGGTTGCCGAGGCAGGTGCCATGGCGCGCGAAAGGATTTCCGCACGATCTGCAAGCTCAGCTGGGGCAGACGCGAGCTCGGTCACGTCGGAGCGGGTGATACGCAAATGCCGAAGCAATCTGTTCAGGCCGTACTGGGGGTGGCTCCGGCCGGCGGGATCCTGCTGAGTGCGGGTGGCATTTTCTGTTCCAACGTTTTTCCAGTCCGCGTCCGGCATAGAGAGATCGAGCCCGGGCAGTATGACCACGCCCTGCGGCAGACGGGCGATGGTGGCGATGAGATCGGCGGCGGCGGGAATCGAGCCGGTCGAACCGGCGACGATGATCGGCCCTTCCGCGGTGCCTGCCAAGCGTGCGGCCTCGCTGCGGAGAAGAGAGTTGCGGTGTCCGTGTGGAGAAGAGCGTTTGAGCTCCTCCAGGCGCATCGGCCAGAAGCTCGTGGCAATCTGGAGAAAGGCAAGTGTCAGCTGCCACCAAGACGCGAAATCTTCCTTGTCGAGCTTCTCGAGGTCGGACCAATCCCGTTCCTCGGTCTCGACGGACTCTATGAGTTCGCTGAGGGCACGGGCGAGCCAGATCGCATCGGCCGGACTCGCGGGCGCCACCAAGGGTGTATCGGAGTGAATGTTGCGGACGATCTCTGGCAACTGGTTACGCCAGGCGAGAACGAGCCGCGAGAGCTCCAGCAGCATGACCGTTCCGCTGACTGGCGGCGCGAGATCGAAGGTGGCAGGGGTGTCCAATTCGAAGAAGCCACCGTCTTCGTCCGTCTCGCCCAGTGGGCGAATCACAGGAAGAATCGCCGATCGCCCACCGAGAAGATCGACGAATTCCGATCGCAACACACGTGCTGCACGTCGGGTCGGAACGAGGATCGTGACCTTTGCAAGCGACAGCGGATCGGCGGGATCGAATTTGTAACCGGGTGCAAGCTCCCCATCGATGAGCTTTCGCGCGAGAACCTTGAGGAAAGGCAGGCCCGGTGGGATCGTCAGAACGCGTGGCTCAAGAGCCCTCGCCATTACGTGAGCCTCAATTTTGAAGGCGCCGGATAGCGTCTTCGGCTTCGCCGATCGCCTCCGGAGTCCCAACGGTTATCCAATGTCCGTTCAATGTTAGCCCGAAGAGGCGACCTTTGGCGATGGCACGGTCGAAATAGATATTGAGGTTGAAGGCGTCAGACGGAGCATCGTGCAGGAGGGATGAGTTCATGACGATCGCGCCGGCGTAGACGACGGGACGGGGATCTCCCGGATGGTAGCGCGTCAGATGCCCTTGTTCGTCGAGATTGAAGTCGTTCTTGCCATTGTGGCCGGTCGTATGATCGGGATCAACGCAGAGAAGCGCCATATCCATGCGCGTCGGATCAAAGAAGCTGGCGAGCCGATCGAGATTGCTTTCGTGACCGCTCTTGTCGCCGATCCAGAAAAGATCCGCGTTCATGATGAAGACTGTCGTGTCACCGAGGAGGCGCAGGCCCTTGGCAAGCCCACCTCCCGAATTCATCAGCCCGGCCCGTTCGTCAGAGATGATGACCTGCAGCCGCGGATAGCTCTCCAGATAAGCGATCATTTGCTCGGCGTGATGATGGACATTCACCACCACGCGCTCCACGCCGGCGTCTGCAAGCAAATCGAGCGCATACTCGATCATCGCCTTCCCTCCGACCCTCACGAGTGGTTTGGGAATGCTGTCGGTAATCGGCCGCAGCCGGGTTCCAAGTCCGGCAGCAAGTACCATTGCGTCGGTGATCTTCATTCGTCCTACAGAGCTGATTCGGCTGTTTCGATCCCAGCCTTTACGCACCATTCTCGTAAAGGAGCAAGAACCGGATGCTCGAGCGCGACGCCCAGGTGCCACAGCGTGCGCGGCATGTGCTTCATGTAGCCGGGCTTTTTGTCACGTTGAAGCAGGCGCACCCAGAGACCCGCAAGCTTGCAGGCCCTCTGCGCCGACATGATTGACCATGCCCTGCGGAAGGCATTCTCATCGAACGGGTGCCGCGCTCGCCGCAAAGTCACGTATTCGCTTGTCAACTGATCGGCGAGATCGCGTTCGACGGTAACGCGGGCATCCTGCACGATGGAGATGACGTCGTAAGCCGCCGGCCCGATCATGGCATCCTGGAAATCGATGAGTCCGATGCGTCGTATACCCTCTTCGCTGGCACGCCAAAGGATATTGGGCGAATGAAAGTCCCGTAAAACCAGCGTCTTTTCTGCGTCGCTGAGCTCATCGATCAGACGGTCCCAGATCGCCAGATATTCGGTTCGCTCCGAAGCCGTGGCAGGGGCTCCGTTCCGCTTCCAGGGGAGATGCCAATCGACCAGGAGTTCGACCTCCATCTTCATTGCCGCCCGGTCATAGTCCGGCACGTGATGAATGTGGCCGCCCGGCAGCGAAATATCGCGGTCGAAGGCGGTTTCGTGCATTCGTGCAAGGCAGGCGAGCGCGGCGCGGTACCGTTCGGGAAGCGGCTTTCCATTCTCGTCGAGGATGGTTTCTGCGCCAAGATCTTCCAGAAGCAGGATCCCCGCCTCGCAATCGCTCTCGAAAATCTGTGGTGCACTGAAGCCGCGTTCGCGCAGGCTCAATGCGATCGCGACGAAGGGATATACATCCTCGGCAAGGTGGACAATCTGCGAGTAAGGCTTACCGTCGCGAATGGGAGGGCCGTTGGGTCGTCGCGGTGCGTCCATGAGCACCAGGCGATCGCCCGCGGTCGTATAGACATACTCATACGCCCTGGTGGAGGCATCGCCAGTCAGATGGCGCCGGGCGGACCCGCCATAGCCGTGACTATCCAGGAAGCGGCGAATGGCAAGCTTACGCTCTATCCGCTGGAGTCGCTCAGGCAAGGCGGAAATGGTTACGCGGCGCCCGCCTCGGTCGAAGTCGAGCTGGATATCGATCCGGTCTGCTGGCAGTGCCTGTCCGGCCTTCTCCGGCCACTCGACGAGGCAGATGCCGGCGTCGAGCGCATCACTGAAGCCGATCTCCTCCAGTTCCCGTTCGTCGCCCAGGCGGTAGAGATCGAAGTGAGCAACCGGGAGTCGAAGGTCGTAGTTCTGGACGAGGGTGAACGTCGGGCTTGGGACATCGAGGTCGTCGTCATCGGCCATCGCACGCAAGAGTGCGCGCGCCAGCGTAGACTTGCCTGCGCCCAGATCGCCGGCGAGTGCGAGGCAATCTCCGGTCGTTACGGCAAGCGCCAGGTCTTCGCCGAGACGACGCGTCTCGTCCTCTGTAGCAAGAAAGAGCGTGAGGCTGTTCGAGCTCATTCTGCAGCAACGGATTGCGGGACGATAGCCGACGGGATCCGGCAGTGGACCGTCGTGCCACGGCCAGGGTCGCTGTCGATCGAAACTGTGCCGTTGTGCAAGCTGACGAAGCTTTCGACGATCGAAAGTCCGAGCCCTGCACCGGTGCGCTTGCCGCCCTTGCCGTTCGATGAGAAGCGGTCGAAGACGGTGGCGAGGACGTCCTGAGGAATGCCGTAACCGTGGTCGGTGACGTCGAAGACGAAGTCGGTGCCCTCGCGCCAGCATTTGAGATCGACGGTCGA
This sequence comes from Ciceribacter azotifigens, assembly GCF_048159625.1. Lineage (NCBI taxonomy): Bacteria > Pseudomonadati > Pseudomonadota > Alphaproteobacteria > Hyphomicrobiales > Rhizobiaceae > Ciceribacter > Ciceribacter azotifigens. The sequence goes on from NZ_JBLQTA010000013.1 coordinate 103,586, forward strand.
GCCTTCCGGCGAGAAGTTGACTGCATTGGTCAAAAGCTTGACCAGGATTTGTTTCAGCCGCTGCGGATCGGCAACGATCTGTCCGAGATGACCCGATGCGTTGATCTCCAGTGCGACGTTGTTCTCTTGCAGTCGATCCGTCATCTGCATCGATACGTCGTCGAGAAGGTCGTTCAGATCGATTTCGGCATACTCAAGGCGCATGATACCTGCGTCGACAGTCGCGAGATCGAGGATGTCGTTGACGATCGTCAGCAGTACGGCGGACGAGGTCGAGATATGATCGATATACTCCGCTTGCCGCTCGTTCAGAGGTCCGACGACGGGAGTCTTGAGGAGGTCGGTAAACCCGATGATGTTCGTAAGGGGTGAGCGCAGCTCGTAGGAGACGTGCTGCACGAACTCGTTCTTGAGTTCGTCCGCCTTCAGGAGGGCTTCGTTTTTCTCCTTCAGGGCGCGTTCCGCGCGCACGCTGTCGGTCATATTGACGAAGGTCAGCATGGTCTGGGCGTTCGGAAGCGGCGTCACCGCGAAATCGAGTACGAGGCCGGAATAGAGCTCAAGGGTTCCCTGGCTCGACGGACGCTCGTCATCGAAGCTGGTGATCATCTTGCTGAACGCCTTCCACCCGTCCGGTTTGTCGTAGGACGGCGTGCAGGCTGCCTCGATGCTGCGGATATGGGTTCCCGGCGTGGCTTCCGCCTCGGTGACACCCCAGAGTGCACGGAAGGCAGGGTTGGAGAGCTGGATACGCCCGTCGGGTCCGAAAACCGCGACGCCTTCGGAAAGGTGATCGATTGTTTCGCCCTGCACACGCACGAGCGTATTGTAGCGGGTTTCGAGATCCACCTGTTCCGTGAGGTTTTCAAAAACCCAGGTTGCACCACCTTGCGGGTGGGCCGAGGCGATCACCCGCAGGATTTGACCGTTCGGAAGATGCCAAAGATCGGTCTGTGTCTCGAACGATCGATAGACAGATAGCGCGTTCTCCTTCCAGTTCTTCCAGTTGAGTTGTTCAGGCAGCTTCTTCGCCGCTCTCAGTCGATCGAGAAATTCGCTGTTGTCCGGCCGCGCTTCGAGGAACGGTGTGTCGAGCTGCCACAGTTGGGCGAAGGCCTGGTTGTAGAACTGGAGCCGTCGATCCCGATCGAAGATCGCCACCGGGGTGGCCAGATGGTCCAGCGTGTCGGCGTGGCTCTTTAGGGTGCGAGCCAGCTCTTCTCGCAGCGCTTCTGCTTGCGAGATATCGATTGCGATGCCGCCAGAGCCTGACGGGCTCCGTGCGTCAACGACGTCGAAGAAGGTCCGATTGCCTCGCACGACGGTGGAGACTTTCTCGTGGAACGGCGACTCGGGCGTCGACGTCGCTCGAATCCTTTCCCGTGAGACCGTTCCGAGGATTTCGCGGGCCTCATCGACTGCCTGAGCCGCGGAAGTGGCTTCCACCGCCTCGGAATAGGCCTGGTTGACCCAAACCAGGCGTCCTTCGGCATCGCGCCGCCAGACCGGTTGCTCGATCGCGTCGAGAAGGGCTTCGAAGGTCGCGATGGACGCTTTCAGCCGCGACCGTTCGATCTTCAGCTCCGCCAGTTCTGCACGGAGATTGTTGAGGGCTACGAACCGGGCAAAGGCCCGACCGCCTGACAGGCGTCCCTGCACTTCTATCACTTCCTGTCGCGTAGTTTCGACGATCAGGTCGAAGGACTGGGCATCGAAACGCAGCCGCTCGATCGCCTTGTCCAGTTCGCCGGCGGAGGATGGTTTGAGCCAGCGTCCGAAAGCCAGAAACTCGTTGTCGGCTTGCGGGGCGCCCGTTTCTCCGGGCAACTGGCCGAGGAACTCGGGTTTGCGATCGTTGCCGTCCCAGATGACAATACGCCTGTTCTTGTCTGCGATAATTGCCTGGTAGCGCGAAATTCGTTGCCTGGCGTCGGAGAGCGCCGAACGCATTTCGTGACTTTCCGCCTCGAGGGCACCCCGCTGGCGGATGAGCCACACCGCCGACAGCAGTGCGGCGGAGAGGATACCGATCACAAGCGAAAATCCAACCATCTCGACGGAGGTGAAGAGCCGTTGCACCTGGCCGGGAACGGCTTCAGCCTTTGCGATCGCCGGCAGGAGCATGCCGGCAAGCATCGTGCCCGCGAGACAAGCTCTGCGCCATCGCAGGAGGGCGCAAGCCGCCTCCTCCCCGCGGTTCGCGAGCTTTGAACTGCGTGCGAGCAACCGCCCCATACGACCGCTGCGCACCGTGCCCCGCCTGCACGGATTGTCTCTATTAACCGACATATTCGGTCTGTCTCCGTCCTATGTGCCGCATCTCGACAAGACATCCCACTTCGCGTGGCGCGCCGAAGCGCGAAGCGCGAATCAAGTCTTAAAACAATACTGCCTAAGGGAATCGGCGGGAAGTATTGGCCCCAAAAAAGAAGCCGCGGCCTCTGTCAAGGCCGCGGCCACTACATCTTGTGGATATGTATGTTGGCTTTAATAGCGATAGTGGTCAGACTTGAAGGGACCCAGCGGTGTGACACCGATATAAGAAGCCTGTTCTTCCGAGAGCTCGGTCAGACGTACGCCGAGCTTTTCGAGGTGCAGGCGCGCCACCTTCTCGTCCAGGTGCTTCGGGAGGACGTAGACCCGGTTCTCGTAGGCTTCAGGCTTGGTAAAAAGCTCGATTTGCGCGAGAACCTGATTGGTGAACGATGCAGACATCACGAACGACGGATGGCCCGTCGCGTTCCCCAGGTTCAGCAGGCGACCCTCTGACAGCAGAATGATGCGGTTGCCTTTGGGGAACTCGATCATGTCGACCTGTGGCTTGATGTTCGTCCACTTGAGGTTTCGCAGAGCGGCAACCTGAATCTCGTTATCGAAATGGCCGATGTTGCCGACGATCGCCATGTCCTTCATTGCACGCATGTGCTCGATGCGGATTACGTCGCGGTTGCCGGTCGTCGTAATGAAGATATCGGCGCTCGGCGCGACGTCTTCCAGCTGGACGACTTCATAGCCGTCCATCGCCGCCTGCAGGGCGCAGATGGGATCAACTTCGGTTACCTTCACGCGGGCGCCCGCGCCGCGCAACGAGGCGGCCGAGCCTTTGCCCACATCGCCATAACCGCAAACCACGGCCACCTTGCCGGCCATCATGACGTCGGTTGCGCGGCGGATGCCGTCGACCAGCGACTCCTTGCAGCCGTACTTGTTGTCGAATTTCGACTTGGTGACCGAGTCGTTGACGTTGATGGCAGGGAAGGGGAGGAGGCCCTTCTGGCTCAACTGGTACAGGCGATTGACGCCCGTCGTGGTTTCTTCCGTCACGCCACGGATCGCGTCACGCTGTCTGGTGAACCAGCCCGGAGATGCAGCCAACCGCTTTTTGATCTGAGCGAAGAGAATCTCCTCTTCCTCGGAATGCGGGTGACTCAACACGTCTTCTCCTGCTTCGGCTCGTGCTCCGACCAGAATGTACATGGTGGCATCGCCGCCATCGTCGAGAATCATGTTCGAGAGGCCGCCGTCGCTCCACTGGAAGATCCGGTCGGTGTAGGTCCAATAATCCTGCAATGACTCTCCCTTGACCGCAAACACCGGGATTCCCGCAGCGGCGATGGCAGCCGCGGCGTGGTCCTGAGTGGAAAAGATATTGCACGAGGCCCAGCGCACCTCGGCGCCGAGGGCGACCAAGGTCTCGATCAAGACCGCCGTCTGAATGGTCATGTGCAGCGAGCCGGTGATGCGTGCGCCCTTGAGCGGCTTCTGCTCGCCGAACTCCAAGCGGCAGGCCATCAGGCCGGGCATCTCGGTTTCGGCAATCTCGATCTCCTTGCGACCGAAATCCGCAAGGCCGATATCCGCGACGATGTAATCCTTATCTGTGCTCATGAAGCTCTCCGGCTGGAAGTCTGGGGATAACGCGCCCCTGACGCGAGTATGCACGCGAGGGATCGTCCGGCTCCGGGGAGCCGTGTTCATGCGGTAGCGTTTAGCAGGCTTACGAGCAGTTGGCAACCAAGACATAAAGAAGTCTTTATGTCTTTATATGGACGAGTGTCAGGCTTCTTCGCCGAACTTGTCAGAGACGAGCGTCTCGAGTGCGTCCAGGACTTCCTTCGCCTCGTTGCCGCTGGCGGATACCACGATCGTGCAGCCGGGGCTGGCAGCCAGCATCATGAGGCCCATGATCGAGGTGCCACCGACGGCAGTGCCGTCTTTTGCGACCGTCACCCTTGCGTCAAAGCCGCTGACGGTCTGCACGAATTTCGCCGAGGCACGTGCATGCAGGCCACGCTTGTTGGTAATCACGAGTTCACGGGACGCCGATGTCATGGGGCTTCTTTCAAGGCATTTACTTGCCACTGAGGACGCGGCTGGCGACGTTGATGTACTTGCGGCCGGCCTCGGAGGCCTCAACCAGCGCCTTCTCCATGTTGTCCTCGCCACGGATGCCGGCAAGCTTGATCAACATGGGGAGGTTGACGCCGGCGATCACTTCTATGCGCCCGGCGTTCATGACCGAAATTGCGAGATTGGAGGGGGTGCCACCGAACATGTCGGTCAGTATGACCACTCCGTGGCCATCATCTGCACGCTGGACCGCGTCCAGGATGTCCTGGCGGCGTTGGTCCATGTCGTCTTCCGGGCCGATCGATACCGTCTCGATGAATTTCTGCGGTCCCACCACGTGCTCTACCGCGTGATGGAACTCTTCAGCCAGCTTGCCATGGGTGACAAGCACAAGTCCGATCATTCTCTTTCTGCCCCTTCGCATATGCACTCCGATGGTCAAATAGTGCAATGCAGCAAATTCGTCCATCAGTGGCTGGTCATCTTGGCGATGTAAATCCGAAGTGCAAGCCAAAAATGCGACGATATCTAGGGGGCGGTAGTCCGCGACGCGGTCATAACCGCCTCTATGAAGGAAAACGGTGTCGGGATGCCGAGCGGTAGCCGGACAAGGGGAAGTGCGATGCCGTGCGCTACCGGAAACTGTTCGCCCTCCGGCGGAAGGCGCTCCGAAGTCGCGCCGTCAACGGGCGATATGGCAACGTGCATCAGTGCTGATGGCACACGCTCGACCTCGGCAATTCCGCCGTGCCGCAGTTCGAGCAGACCGGCAATCGGGGGAGGGCAGCGCGCCAGCAGATGCTCGCCGACCCTGCTGACGAGAACGCGGTCGTCAGCCACGAGGGCCGCGAACCGGCCGAGAGCTCGCGCTTCGCTCATGCATGCGAAGGCGAGAGCGGACTTTCCCGCCCCTGAAGGGCCGACAAAAAGCAGGCCGCTCGTGCCGACCACGACCGCCGTCGCATGGATGTTAATTTCTGCGCCGCTCATTGCGCGGGCTCGACAGGCAATGACAGCGTGAAACGTGCGCCGAGCGTCTGGCCCGTGGCCGTGTCGATGATGTTCTCCGCCTTCAGTGTTCCGCCGTGCGCTTCGGCGATCTGGCGACTGATCGAAAGACCCAGACCGGAATTCTGGCCGAAACTCTCTCCCTCCGGACGGTCGGTATAGAAGCGCTCGAAGACACGGTCGATGTTCTCGATCTGGATACCGGGGCCATTGTCATCCACCTGCACGACGCACCGGCCCTTGGTACGGAAGAGCCGAACGGTGATGCGCCCCTCTTTTTCCGGCACGAACGAACGGGCGTTTTCGATGAGGTTGGTGACGACTTGCCCGAGTCGCAGATCGTGGCCGTTGACCACGAAGGGCGCTCTGACGCCGGGCTTGCGGTCGACGATGAGGGTGATGTCCACCGGCTTCTTGGTGCTGCGGATCTGCCGAGAGATTTCCACCATGCTGGAGAGCAATTGTTCGAGATCGACGGGCCCGGCATCGCTGCGCGCCAGTTCGGCGTCCAGGCGCGAGGCGTCCGAGATATCGCTGATCAGGCGATCCAGTCGTCTCACATCGTGTTGGATGATGTCCATCAACCGCTGCCGGGACGTGTCTGTGCGGGCAAGAGGCAGTGTTTCCACAGCGCTCCGCAGCGACGTGAGCGGGTTCTTCAATTCATGGCTGACGTCGGCGGCAAAGCTCTCGATCGCGTCGATCCGGTCGTAAAGGGCGGTGGTCATCTCGCGCAGCGCCACCGACAAGTTGCCGATCTCGTCCTGCCGTGCAGAGAAATCCGGAATCTCCTCGCGTTCCTTCGCTCCGCGTCGAACGCGGATTGCGGCGGCCGAGAGGCGGCGTAGCGGAGTCGCTATCGTGGAGGACAGAAGCAGCGATACGACGATGTTGACGAGCGCCGCGACTCCGAAAACACGCAGGATCGCCAGGCGCTCGGCGTGGACGATCTTGTCGATGTCGCCCGCCTGCGTGGAAAGGAGCAGAACGCCGAGAACAGCCCGAAACCGTTGAACAGGCACGGCCACCGAGACTATCAGGGCGCCTGAATCGGTGACACGAACAACCGCTCCTCGCACGCCGGTAAGCGCGTTCATGACCTCCGGGTAGATTGAGCCATCTCCGCCGGGCGCCTCCTTGTAGAGTGGCAGTCCGCTCGGCTGCAGCATGCGATTGAACATCCGCGCCAGCCACTCGATGACACCCGGTGTCTCATTCTCGATCGGCGGAAGATCGAACCGAAGGACCTGACCACGCGAATAAAGATGGCGAGAGTCGAGAAGCAGGTTTGCGTCCGCATCAAAGAGGCGGGCGCGGGTGCGCGTCGGAGAGATCAGCCGTCTCAGCACCGGGGCGACCCTCTCCGGGTTTATCGGAAACTCGAGGTCCTCGTCATTCGGCACCGGGGTGATGCTCTGTCCTGCTTGAAGTTCGAGCAGCTTCTGCGGATCGATGGTGATCGAGTTCGTGTCGACGGACGCTGAGGCAGAGATCGCGCCAGCCATGATCTCGCCTTGCGTAAGAAGGCTTTCGACGCGTGCGTCGATCAGACCTTCGCGGAACTGGTTCAGATAGAGGATGCCGCCGACGAGGACGAAGAGGGCGGCAAGGTTGAAGAAGACGATCCGTCGCGTAAGGCTGGAAAACAGCGCGTGACCGAAAATGCGGCGGACGAGGGTGAACGGGTGTGACAGGAAACGGCGCCCCTCGGCGGGGCTATCCATCTCCTCCATACCGGAATTGGAAACCTGTTGTTCCAAACGTCAACCTCATCTGCGCGGCGCCGAGCCGGTAGGAGCCGAAACGAAGGGCGCCGTCAGGCCGCTTCGCGGAACCGATATCCGACGCCGTAAAGCGTTTCGATCATGTCGAATTCAATGTCGACCATCTTGAACTTCTTGCGCAGGCGCTTGATGTGGCTATCGATGGTGCGGTCGTCAACGTATACCTGTTCGTCGTAAGCCGCGTCCATAAGTGCGTCGCGGCTCTTCACCACGCCCGGGCGTTGGGCCAGCGACTGAAGAATCAGAAACTCGGTAACAGTGAGGGTCACCGGGTCACCCTTCCAGGTGCAGGTATGGCGCTCTTGGTCCATGACCAATTGCCCGCGCTCCAGCGTGCGTGCTTGCGACTCGCTGCCCGCTTTTGCACCGCCCGAACCGGCCAAGGCCTCGCGGTTGCCGGCGCGGCGCAGGATTGCCTTCACGCGTTCGACGAGAAGCCGCTGCGAAAAGGGCTTGGTGATGAAGTCGTCGGCACCCATCTTCAGGCCGAAGAGTTCGTCGATCTCTTCGTCCTTCGACGTGAGGAAAATGACGGGAAGATCCGACTTCTGCCGAAGTCGTCGCAGCAGCTCCATCCCGTCCATTCGCGGCATCTTGATGTCGAAGATGGCAAGATGGGGCGGGCGGGCGAGCAAGCCGTCCAGCGCTGAGGCGCCATCCGTATAGGTCTCGACCTTGTAACCCTCCGCCTCCAGAGCAATGGACACGGAGGTCAGGATGTTACGGTCGTCGTCAACGAGCGCGATTGTCTGCATGTTGTTCGTCTCCGTCATCATAAGCGCGGCTCCTGGTATCGATCCCTATCAATCCGGGTCCCTCTCGCGCGCTTCATTGGGGGCAAAGGTGGAACAAATTGTGGCAGAGATAAAGGGGGCGCGTCGATCCGTCGCCGCCGCTGGAAGCCCCCGATCCGAGGGGGAAAAGGCGTTAAACACGACATTCAAACCGATTTAAAAATACGCAACCAAATTTAAATCGATTAATTATTTGATATCATTGATATTTTCTTCTATCGTCGTCTTGCCTTTTAGAAAGGCGAACACTAGGTTCGCAAAAAATTCAACGGCAATCCCCGACAGCAAAGGAAGAGTGTCCATGGAGGAGCTTGGTGTAAATAATCCCCTTATCGGGGTAGCGTCGATCGGTTTGGGGGATGCGGCACGCGTCTACTACAACTTCCTTGAGAGCGAACTCTACGAAGAAGCCATTCGCCGCAAGGAAGCCGTCCTGACCGCCGACGGCGCGCTTTGCGCCGTGACCGGCCAGCACACCGGCCGCTCCGCCAAGGACAAGTTCATCGTTCGCGACAGCCACACCGACGGCGAAATCTGGTGGGACAACAACAAGCCCATGTCGCCCGAGCACTTTGGCCTGCTCCACAAGGACATGCTGGCGCACGCCGCAGGCAAGGACATCTTTGTCCAGGACCTCGTTGGCGGCGCCGACGCCGACAACGCGTTGCCGACACGCGTGGTGACGGAACTTGCGTGGCACTCGCTTTTCATCCGCAACCTCTTGATCCGTCCGGACCGCTCGACCCTCGACGAGTTCCAGCCGAAGCTGACCATCATCAACCTGCCGACGTTCCGCGCCGACCCGGCTCGCCACGGCTGCCGCTCCGAGACGGTGATCGCGTGTGATTTCACCAACGGCATCGTACTGATCGGTGGGACCTCCTACGCCGGCGAGATCAAGAAGTCGGTCTTCACGGCCCTCAACTACCTGCTGCCGCCGAAGGGCGTCATGCCCATGCACTGCTCGGCCAACGTGGGCCCGGCAGGTGACACGGCAGTCTTCTTCGGCCTTTCGGGCACCGGCAAAACGACGCTTTCGGCCGATCCGAGCCGGACGCTGATCGGTGATGACGAGCACGGCTGGGGCGAGCACGGCGTGTTCAACTTCGAGGGCGGTTGCTACGCGAAGACGATCCGGCTGTCGGCGGAAGCCGAGCCGGAAATCTACGCGACCACGAAGCGCTTCGGTACCGTGCTCGAGAACGTCGTGCTGGACGAGCATCGTCTGCCCGATTTCCATGATGGTTCGCTGACGGAAAACACCCGCTGCGCCTACCCGCTGCACTTTATCCCGAACGCCTCTGACACGGGCCGTGCCGGCCACCCGAAGACGATCATCATGCTGACGGCCGATGCCTTCGGTGTCCTGCCGCCGATCGCGCGCCTGACGCCCGAGCAGGCGATGTATCACTTCCTCTCTGGCTACACCGCGAAGGTCGCCGGCACCGAAAAGGGTGTCACGGAGCCCGAAGCGACGTTCTCGACCTGCTTCGGCGCGCCGTTCATGCCGCGGCACCCGGCTGAGTATGGAAACCTGCTTCGCGATCTGATCGCGCGCCACAACGTCGATTGCTGGCTGGTAAACACCGGCTGGACCGGTGGCGCTTACGGTGTGGGCCATCGCATGCCGATCAAGGCAACGCGTGCGCTTTTGACCGCGGCGCTCAACGGTGAGCTCAAGAAAGTCGAAACGCGTATCGATCCGAACTTCGGGTTTGCTGTTCCGGTTGCCGTCGAAGCGGTGGACGGCGCAATCCTCGATCCACGCTCGACCTGGGCGGACGGCGAGGAGTACGATGCTCAGGCGAAGAAGTTGGTCGCAATGTTCATCACCAACTTCGCGAAGTTTGAAGATCACGTCGACCATACCGTTCGGGCTGCCGCTCCGAACGCCAACATTGCCGCCGAATAATTCCGGCTCCGCAGAACCTGTCAGAGGCCCGGTGATCTTATGACCACCGGGCCTCTTTGTCATTGGTGGTTCCCGTCGATCCCCAAATGTGGGAATAGAACGGTTGGAGACAGCCGATGGCCAGCGACGCACTTTACATAGATGACCGGATCACGATTGCTGGTTGGGAACTGACGGAACAGTTTGTTCTCGCAGGCGGACCGGGCGGCCAGAATGTCAACAAGGTCTCGACGGCCGTACAGCTCTTCTTCGATATCGCCGGATCACCTTCTCTTCCCGAGCGGGTCAAGGCAAATGCCCTGAAGCTCGGTGGTCGGCGAGTTTCCAAGGACGGCGTCCTGATGATCGAGTCGAGCCGTTTCCGCAGCCAGGAGCGAAATCGTGCAGATGCGAGAGAGCGGCTGAAGGAACTGATCCTCAAGGCGGCCGAGCCACCACCGCCGTCGCGACGAAAGACCAAACCCACCAAAGGCTCTGTCGAGCGACGGTTGAAGGAAAAGGCGGGTCGTTCGGAGGTGAAGAAAATGCGCGGCCGGCCTGCCGGCGACTGACGGGAGCTGCACGGTGCGGATGCGAGGCCTGACAAGGGAGACGTGATGGCAATCAACACCGGCCCAGGCTGGAGTTTTCCGGAAGGGATAAAGTTCTATCCCGACTATCTGACGCGCGAGCAGCAGAGGGCGCTGCTGGAGGAGGTGCGCGAGGTTGTCGCCGCCGCCCCTCTCTATGTGCCGGTAATGCCCGGCACCGGCACACCGTTATCTGTTCGCATGACCAATTGCGGCCCGCTCGGGTGGGTGACGGACAAGGATCGTGGCTACCGATACCAAAGCGTGCATCCCGTTACCCAATCGGCCTGGCCGCCGATCCCTGACAGCCTCATCCACATATGGGAGCAGGTTGCAGGCTATCCGAAGCCACCGGAAGCTTGCCTCGTGAATTTCTACGCCGGCGATGCAAGAATGGGGCTGCATCAGGACAAGGACGAACAGGCTCTTGAAGCGCCAGTGGTGTCGGTTTCTCTCGGTGACACTGGCCTCTTTCGTCTTGGGGGCACGCGCCGCGGTGACAGGACCCGCTCATTCCGACTTGCGAGCGGCGATGTGCTCGTTCTCGGAGGCGAGGGACGCTTGGCTTTTCACGGGGTAGACCGGGTTTATCCCGAGACCTCGATGTTGCTGAAGAACGGTGGACGGATCAACCTCACGCTTCGGCGCATCAATCCCTGAAACGAAGGCGGCTCAGAGCTTCCGCAGGGCTACCGTTTCGACGAGGTGGTTTTCACCCTTCTGGAGGATGAGGTCGGCGCGCGGCCGCGTCGGAAGAATGTTCTCCCTGAGGTTTCTCAGGTTGATGTTGGTCCAGAGATCTTCGGCGATATCCAGCGCTTCCTGTTCGCTGATAGTGGCATAGCGGTGGAAGTACGAGTTGGGATCACGGAAGGCCGTCTGCCGCAAATTCATGAAGCGGTGCACATACCAGCGATGGATCAAGGTCTCGTCGGCATCGATGTAGATCGAGAAGTCGAAGAAGTCCGAGACCATCGGCACGATCTTCCCGTCTGCCGGCAGGTCGCGCGACTGAAGAACGTTGATCCCCTCGAAAATCAGGATGTCCGGCCGGTCGACGACTTTGTACTCGTTCGGCAGCACGTCGTAGGTCAGGTGTGAGTAGCAGGGCGCCTTCACGTTTGGAAGACCGGCCTTGATCGCCGACAGGAAGCGCAGAAGTGCGCCAATGTCGTAGCTCTCGGGGAAGCCCTTGCGGTTCAACAGGTTCTCACGAATGAGGACCGCGTTCGGATAGAGAAAGCCGTCGGTTGTAATGAGATCGACCTTCGGGCTTGACGGCCACCGGGCAAGCAATTCCTTCAGAATGCGGGCGGTCGTCGACTTGCCGACCGCCACCGACCCGGCGATACCGATGACGAAAGGTGTCTTCGCCACATCCGACATGCTGAGAAATCGGTTGCGCTGCTCGAAGAGCAACTGCGAGGATTCCACGTGCGAGGAAAGCAGGCGCGACAGCGACAGATAGATTCGCCGAACTTCCTCGAGATCAATCGGATCATCGATCGAACGCAGGCGGTGTACTTCGTCCGCGGTCAGCGTCAGCGGGGTGTCGGCGCGAAAACGCGCCCATTCTTCCGACGAATAGAAGTGATAGGGCGAATAGTCGTTGGCTTGGAAGTGATCGAGCGTTTCGGGCACGTCGGCTGGCCGTATAGCTGTTGTCATGGATCCCGCCGGTTGGCCTTTTCGCTGAGGCCTGTCTGGGCTGTTCGCCGCTGAAGCTCTTGCATGACAGCTTCTAGCGGTACGTCGGCGATTTTCAATACGACCAAGAGATGATAGAGCAGATCGGCACTCTCGTAGATGAGATTCTGGCGGTCGTCAGCAATCGCAGCGATCACGGTCTCCACCGCCTCCTCACCGAGCTTCTTGGCTGCTTTTCGCTGTCCTCCGTGGACGAGTTTCGCCGTCCAGGATTGATCCGGCTCAGCCATTGCACGCGTGGCGACGATTTTTTCGAGATCCGTCAGGGAAAACATGGTCATTGCGCCGCTCCGTCTTCTTCAGTCGAGCCGCATGGGGATGCCGTTGTCCGCCATGTAGCGCTTCGCCTCGCCGATGCTGTATGTTCCGAAGTGGAAGATCGATGCGGCAAGAACGGCAGTTGCATGACCTTCCTTGATCCCCGCGACGAGATCATCGAGATTGCCGACGCCGCCCGAGGCGATGACCGGAACACGCACGGAGTCGGCGATGGTGCGCGTCAACGCTATGTCATAACCGCTTTTCGTCCCGTCTCGATCCATGGATGTGACGAGAAGCTCTCCGGCGCCGCGCGCTGCCATCTTGCCGGCAAATTCGACCGCGTCGATTCCCGTCGGCTGCCGGCCACCATGGGCGAAGATCTCCCAGCGGTCGGTTTCTCCAGGCCCTGAAACCTTCTTGGCATCAATGGAAACGACGATGCACTGGTCGCCGAACTTGTCGGCCGCCTCGGCCACGAAGTCGGGATTCTTCACCGCGGCCGAGTTGATGGACACCTTGTCCGCCCCACAGAGGAGGAGTTTCCGGATGTCGGCAATGGTGCGAACCCCTCCGCCGACCGTGAGCGGCATGAAACAGTGTTCCGCCGTTCGTGCGACCACGTCGAAGATGGTGTGGCGATCTTCCGACGACGCTGTGATGTCGAGGAAGGTGAGTTCATCGGCGCCGGCGGCATCGTAAGCCTTGGCAGCCTCCACCGGGTCGCCGGCGTCGATGAGGTCGACGAAATTGACGCCCTTGACGACGCGACCGTCCTTGACGTCGAGACAGGGAATTACACGGGCTTTCAACGTCATGGTTGCACCTCGGCTTGGCGGGCGGTCTTGATCAGCGCAAGAGCTTCAGCCGGATCGATACGGCCGTCATAGAGGGCTCGGCCGGATATTGCGCCCTCGAGCTTTCTGGCATCCGGTCGCAACATGCGATGTATGTCTTCGATCGAGGCGAGACCACCGGACGCAATGACCGGAATGGAGACCGCATCTGCGAGCGCCAGTGTCGATTCCCAGTTGATGCCGGTCAGAATCCCGTCGCGGTCGATGTCGGTGTAAATGATGGCCGCAACTCCGGCGCCTTCGAACTTGCGTGCAAGCTCGATTACGCCGAGTTCAGAGGCCTCCGCCCAACCTTCCACCGCCACCTTGCCGCCCTTGGCATCTATTCCGACGGCAATCTTCCCGGGAAACGCCTTGCAGGCGTCGATGACCAGAGCCGGATCACGCACGGCCACGGTGCCGAGGATCACGCGGGCGAGACCGCGTGCCAGCCAGGATTCGATATGTGCGAGCGTACGGATGCCGCCTCCGAGCTGGACCGGGTTTTTCGTTGCCTTCACGATCGCGTCGACCGCCGCGCCGTTGACGCTCTCGCCCGCAAAGGCACCATTGAGGTCGACGACGTGCAACCATTCGAACCCCTGCTCTTCGAAGGTTCTTGCCTGTGCCGCCGGATCAGGATTGTAGACCGTCGCCTGTGCCATGTCGCCGAGCTTCAGTCGGACACATTGACCGTCCTTGAGATCTATCGCGGGAAAAAGGATCATGGTTTCGTCCAACTGCTTCAGGGGGTCCAGGTCAGGAAGTTTGCGATCAGCTTGAGGCCGAGTGTCTGACTCTTTTCTGGATGGAACTGGGCACCGGCCATGTTGTCACGGGCAACGAAGGCGGTGACCGGCGCGCCGTAGTCGGTCGTCGCCACGATGTCCTCGGGATTGTCAGCTGCCAGATGATACGAGTGGACGAAATAGGCATGTAAGCCGTCCGGACCGGTCGGAATGTCCTTAAAGAGCGGGTGAGGTCGACGAAGATCGAGTGTATTCCAGCCGATCTGCGGTATTTTCAGAGCGGGATCGCCAGGTGTCATCTCGACGACGTCACCTTTGATCCAGCCAAAGCCCGGAGTGACGGTCTTCTCGAGACCGCGACTGGACATCAGTTGCATGCCGACGCAGATACCGAGAAATGGTCGCCCATTCTTTTCCACGGCAGCGGTAAGGGCTTCCGTCATGCCGGCAACCGCGTCAAGCCCTCGACGGCAGTCGGCATAGGCACCGACGCCTGGTAGAACGATACGGTCGGCAGACGCGACCCGTTCAGGCTGATCGGTCAACTCGACATCCGCGACGACTCCGCTCTCCCGTGCCGCCCGCACGAATGCCTTGGTGGCTGAACGGAGGTTACCCGAGCCGTAATCGATGATCGCCACACGCATGGGCTTAGTCCTTCTGTTCGTGGTCACCACCGCATCCTTCGCTCCGGCCATCCGGCGGGGGCATGAGGACGTCAAGGCAGGACCGCAATTACGCTGTCTTTTCAGACCAGGGAACCCTTGGTCGACGGGACGCGGCTCGCCTGCCTCGGATCGATTTCCGTTGCGCTGCGAAGCACTCGGGCAACCGCCTTGAAGCAGGTTTCCGCTATATGGTGATTGTTGGCGCCGTAATGGTTCATAACGTGCAAGGTGATGCCAGCGTTCTGCGCTAGGGCCTGGAAGAATTCCCGGACCAGCTCCGTATCGAACGTGCCGATCTTGGGTGCACTGAAGGCGACGTTCCATACGAGGAACGGCCGCCCCGATACGTCGATCGCCGCCTTCGTCATGGTTTCGTCCATCGAGAGATCGATAGACGCATAACGGCTGATGCCGCGGCGGTCGCCGAGCGCCTTTGAGATCGCCTGCCCGAGCGCGATACCTGTGTCCTCGACCGTATGGTGATCGTCTATGTGCAGATCGCCTTTGACTTCGATGTCCATGTCGATGAGAGAATGTCGGGAGAGCTGGTCGAGCATGTGGTCGAAGAAACCGACACCCGTCGATATCCGGGACTGACCGCCACCGTCGATATTGACGGAAACGGCGACCGAAGTCTCGTTCGTCTTGCGAGAGACGGTGCCCGTGCGGTCCGATGCGGCAGTCGACATAGTTCTACTCCGGAAAGTTCTGCGTGCTCCTTATCAGGCACGGTGGCAAATATCCAGAAGAGAGCGTCAAAAGAGCGCGCTCGCTGGCATTTGGCGTTTCGGAACGCGCGTCTGATTTGCAATCCGGACGCGGGAACTTAAATAAGAACGAGACCGGGCGGCGACGCCTCCGTTATGAATCCATTCTTCCAGGTCGGTTTTTCAAAATGAGCAAACACAATCCCTACGGCACGATGCACGGAACGACGATCATCACTGTGCGTAAGAACGGCGTTGCCGTCATGGCCGGCGACGGGCAGGTCAGCCTCGGCCAGACTGTCATGAAGGGTAATGCCCGAAAGGTGCGGCGGATCGGCAAGGGCGATGTCATCGCCGGCTTCGCAGGTGCTACGGCGGACGCTTTCACCTTGCTGGAGAGGCTTGAAAAGAAGCTGGAGCAATATCCGGGTCAGCTGATGCGGGCCGCAGTGGAACTCGCCAAAGACTGGCGGACGGACAAGTACTTGCGCAATCTGGAAGCGATGATGCTTGTCGCAGACAAATCGGTGACCCTTGCGATCACCGGTAACGGAGACGTGCTGGAGCCGGAACACGGCGCGATCGCCATTGGTTCGGGTGGGAACTACGCATACGCGGCCGCGCGTGCACTCATGGACACCGACCTGTCCGCGGAAGACATCGCCCGCCGTGCCATGGCCATCGCCGCGGAGATCTGCGTCTACACGAACGGTAACGTCATCGTGGAAACGATTTCGAGCGACACTTAATTCACCCATTCAAGCCACCATTTCACGGAAAAGGGCTATGACGACATTCTCTCCCCGCGAGATCGTTTCCGAACTCGATCGCTACATCATCGGACAGCATGAGGCAAAACGCGCTGTGGCGATCGCGCTGCGCAACCGCTGGCGCCGTCAGCAGCTCGACGAGAGCCTTCGTGATGAGGTCATGCCGAAGAACATACTGATGATCGGGCCGACCGGTGTCGGGAAGACCGAGATTTCGCGTCGACTTGCGAAGCTCGCCGGCGCGCCCTTCATTAAGGTCGAGGCCACGAAATTCACCGAGGTCGGCTATGTAGGTCGCGACGTGGAGCAGATCATCCGCGATCTCGTCGAAGTCGGTATTGGACTGGTGCGAGAAAAGAAGCGTGCCGAAGTCCAGGCGAAGGCCCACGCAAGTGCAGAAGAGCGCGTCCTTGACGCGCTGGTCGGCTCCACCGCGTCCCCGGCGACGCGCGACAGCTTCCGCAAGAAGCTGCGTGACGGCCTTCTCGATGACAAGGAGATCGAGATCGAGGTCGCCGATACCGGAAGCGGCATGCCGGGCTTCGAAATTCCCGGAGCAAACGTCGGAATTCTCAATCTGTCGGAGATGTTCGGCAAGGCCATGGGCGGCAGGACCAAGAAGGTTCGCACGACCGTCAAGAATTCCTATCCGGAATTGAT
Source organism: Ciceribacter azotifigens (assembly GCF_048159625.1). Classification (NCBI taxonomy): domain Bacteria; kingdom Pseudomonadati; phylum Pseudomonadota; class Alphaproteobacteria; order Hyphomicrobiales; family Rhizobiaceae; genus Ciceribacter; species Ciceribacter azotifigens. The sequence goes on from NZ_JBLQTA010000013.1 coordinate 120,358, forward strand.
CCGCGACGAATCCGACAAGCTGATCGACAACGAATTAATCCAGCGCGAAGCCGTAAAATCGGTCGAGAACGACGGGATCGTATTCCTCGACGAGATCGACAAGATTGCCGCCCGGGACGGCGGGATCGGCGCGGGCGTCTCTCGTGAAGGGGTTCAGCGAGACTTGCTGCCGCTGGTGGAAGGAACGACCGTGTCCACAAAGTATGGACCGGTCAAGACGGACCATATTCTGTTCATCGCGTCCGGTGCCTTCCACGTCGCGAAGCCATCCGATCTCTTGCCCGAACTGCAGGGACGTCTGCCGATCCGCGTCGAGCTGAAGCCTCTGACGAAGGAGGATTTTCGCCGAATCCTGACTGAGACGGAGGCAAGTCTCATCCGCCAATACCGGGCACTGATGGCCACGGAGGAGTTGAATCTCGACTTCACGGAGGACGCGATCGACGCCCTGGCAGATGTCGCTGTTCACCTGAACACGTCTGTGGAGAACATCGGCGCCCGGCGCCTGCAGACGGTCATGGAACGGGTGTTGGACGACATCTCCTTCAACGCGCCTGATCGTGGCGGGCAGTCCGTTATGATCGACTCCGGGTATGTGCGTGAACACGTCGGTGATATAGCCGCCGACGCTGATCTTTCCCGCTATATCCTGTGATCTTTGTGCATCTCTGTGATATTTCCGGAAATGGTGAACCAGAGATGGTTAACGCGGCGGTCGACAAGGAAGGCTGCACCTTATAGAGGAGCAGCCGGAGAGAGGTCGACCTCCGACCTTGCGTAACAACAACGGGGCAGGCGGATCGTGGTGCGATTCTTTCTGGCAGTCATCGTGGCTCTGATGCTGGTGGCGCCGACATCGGCGCTCGCCGGTGTTGTCCTCGTTCCGGAAGGGAATCGCCACGCCGAGCAACCCTCGATCCCGGGTGCTTCCGTGAGGCGCACGAAGGCTGGGAAGACGACCTTCGATCTGAAGTACGAGAAGGTGCGGGATCTTCTGGCTTCCGATCGGCAGCTGATTGCGAAAATCAAGTCGGCGGCCGCCGACTACGGTATCGATCCGATCCATGTTGTCGGAGCCATCGTCGGGGAGCATACCTACAACGTCGATGCCTACGATCGCCTCCAAAGCTATTACGTGAAGGCGGCATCCTACGCAGGCAGCAGCTTCCGTTTCGGTTATGAGGACGAATCGATCGAAGATTTCGTCAATCGCCCCGAGTTCGCTGAGTGCAATGGTCTCTCGGACTCCTATGGCCTGTGGTCGTGCCGCGAGCTTGTCTGGGAGAAGACATTCCGCGGGCATTCGGTCGGCGGCAGGAGCTATCCGAACAATCGGTTCAGCGCTGTCTTTTTCCAGCCGTTCTATGCGGGGCAGACGTTCGGCCTCGGCCAGATCAATCCCCTGACGGCATTGATGCTCACGGACTTCGTCGCTGAGAAATCGGGCTATCCGAAGCTGCACGCGAGCGATGCCGCGGGGGTCTACAAGGCCATCATGGACCCCGACATATCGCTTGCTTTCATGGCGGCGATTATCCGGAAATCGATTGATGACTATCGATTGATCGCAGGTATGGATGTCTCCAGCAATCCCGGCGTCACGGCCACCTTGTTCAATGTTGGCAATTCGCGCGGACGAGCACAGGCCCTCGCGCGCAAGAATGCTGCGGGCGGTGTCGCCATACTGCCCGAGGAGAATTACTATGGCTGGCTGGTAAACGATCGTCTGGCAGAGCTCAAGGCTCTGCTTTGAGCTCGTTAGTCCTAGCCGTCGGCAGCCCTTGGCTTTCCCGTCAAAACTTGGCATTTGTCAGGCGGACTTTACGCCCGGGACCGATGTATCCGGGGCGTCTATCTCTGTAGGTAAACATTGGAGCGCGGGTTGACCAAGTCAGTATTGCTCGGCATCGACACCGGTGGAACTTACACCGACGCGGTTCTTTTCAACGAGGCGGATGGACTTCTCGCGAAGGCTAAGGCACTCACCACCCGTCATGATCTCGCTGTCGGGATTTCGGCTTCCGTCGATGAAGTCCTGCGCTCTTCCGGCGTTGCCGCCAGTGCCATCGGTCTCGTCTCGCTGTCGACGACTCTTGCAACGAACGCTTTGGTCGAAGGGCAGGGTGGCAGAACCTGCCTTGTCATGATCGGCTTCGAGCCCACCGACATAAAGCGAGGCGGCCTCTCCGAGGCGTTGGGGACGGACCCCGTGCTCTTCCTCCCCGGAGGACACGATACGCACGGCAACGAAAACCTGCTGGACATGCGTCCTCTCGAGGATGCGCTGCCGCACCTTGGACAGACCGTTTCCTCGTTCGCTGTCGCCGGCTATTTCGCGGTCCGCAATCCCGCCCATGAGATTCGTGTCCGGGACCGCATCCGCGCCGTTACCGACCTGCCGGTTACCTGCAGCCACGAACTGTCGTCAAAACTGGGCGGCCCTCGGCGTGCGCTGACGACCCTGCTCAACGCGCGCCTTATCGCCATGATCGATCGGCTGATCGGGAGCTGCGAAATGTTTGCGAGGCAGCGCGGAATTTCAGCACCTATGATGGTCGTGCGCGGCGATGGCGCACTGATCTCCGCCGCGGAGGCCCGACTGCGTCCGATCGAGACGATCCTCTCGGGTCCGGCGGCCAGTCTGGTCGGCGCGCGTTATCTCACAGGTCTGGACGACGCCGTCGTCTCCGATATCGGTGGCACGACGACCGACGTCGCCATCCTCGACGGGGGAAAGCCGCGCCTTGATGCCGAAGGCGCCGTCGTTGGCGGTCACCGCACGATGGTGGAAGCGGTCGCGATGCGTACCTACGGCCTTGGTGGGGATTCCGAGGTGCGAATCGATGAGCGCGGTCTCGCCGCGAAAATCGAACTCGGGCCGCGACGCCTGGTGCCGCTCAGCCTCGCCGCCGCACTTCACGGCAATGTCGTGCTCGATGCGCTTGAACGACAGGTTCGGAGCGTTCGTCCAGGCCGTAACGATGGCCGGTTTGCCGTGCGTACTGGCGTCCCGGAGAGTTTGGCTGCCGGCCTCCAGCCGCAAGAGGCCAACCTGTTTGCTCGCATCGGTGACAAGCCGGTCCCGCTCGATCAGTTGCTGACGTCGACTGCACAAGGCGCAGTTCTCGATCGGCTGGTCGCGAGGGGGCTCGTTCATCTCTGCGGAATAACGCCTTCGGATGCTATGCATGTCTTGGGCCGGCAGGAACAATGGCAGCGGAAGGCGGCCGAGCTTGGTCTGAGACTTGCACTGCGGACGAAGGATGGCACGGGCCGTCCGATCGCGGAATCCCCGGAGGAGCTTGCCGGGCGTGTCGTCGCGAGGTTGCATCGGCGGTCGGCTGAGATCGTCCTCGGTACCTGCCTTGCCGAGGACGAACTGGCCGACGTCGATCCTGCGAGATCGGTTCTGATCGACTGCGCTCTCTCCGGAAAGGACGGTATCGTCCGCTTTGGTCTCGCGCTCGACCGCCCCCTTGTGGGGCTTGGGGCATCGGCACGGGTCTACTACCCGGACATTGCTGAAATCCTCTCATCCGCCGTTTCAATCCCGCTGGATTCCGATGTTGCAAATGCCGTCGGCGCGGTGGTGGGGCAGGTTCAGATGTCGGCGGAAGTCGTCGTAACATCGCCGCAAGAGGGTCTCTTCATAGTGTCCGGTTGCGGTGACAGCTTGCGACTGACCGAGCAGGAGAAGGCGTTCGCCGAGGCGAGGCGTCGGGCCGACACTGTTGTTCGCCAGCGCGTTGCCGCCAACGGAGCCAGCGCGACCCTGGTCGTCATGGAAGAGAGCGTCGATGCTCCCGAGATCGAGGGCAGGCGACGGCTGATCGAGGCGCGCGTCATCGCGCGTGCAGTCGGACGACCGCCCGTCGCGACCGAGTGACCGTTTCCATATTGGAAAGAATATTTGTCACTTATGCATAATTGACAATGGATGCGAATGCGCGATCCTGTGCGCCGTGCCTGAGCAGCAAACGCACTAAGGAGAATGCAATGGGTCGCGTCGAGTGCCACGGATTGTCCATCGATCAGAGTCTTTATGACTTCCTGATAAGGCAGGCTCTTCCGGGGACCGGGACCGATCCGGAGCGACTTTTCACCGGGTTTTCGGCGCTCGTGCATGAGCTTGGACCAAAGAACCGCATACTTCTCGCCCGACGCGACGAGTTCCAGGAGAAGCTGGACGCCTGGTACCGTGAAAACGGCGCGCCGACCGACATGGGCACCTACGAGCAGTTTCTTCGCGAGATCGGATACCTTCTTCCGGAGGGAGACGACTTCTCGGTAACGACCGCCAATGTCGATCCCGAAATCGCCGAAATCGCCGGCCCGCAACTTGTCGTTCCGGTCATGAACGCCCGTTATGCGCTGAACGCCGCCAATGCGCGGTGGGGGTCGCTCTATGATGCGCTCTATGGAACCGATGCGATTCCGGAGGACGGCGGAGCCGAGAAAGGCAAAGGCTACAATCCCGTTCGCGGCGAGAGGGTCATCGCTTGGGCGCGCAACCTCCTTGACGCCTCCGCGCCGCTGCTGGATGGGAAATGGTCGGAGGTCACCTCCCTTGTTTCCACGAACGGTATCCTCGCCATCGGGCTGAGCGAAGGTCGTCTGACCGCTCTGAAGGAGCCGAAACAATTCGTCGGATATACAGGGGCGCCGGAGTCGCCGAAGAGTGTGTTCCTGCGCAAGAACGGTCTTCATGTCGAGATTGCCATCGAACGCTCAGGGATGATCGGCAAGAGCGATCCGGCCGGCATCAACGACGTTCGCCTCGAATCGGCGATCACCACCATAATGGACTGTGAGGATTCGGTTGCCGCGGTCGATGCGGAGGACAAGGTCGTCGTTTATTCCAATTGGCTTGGCCTGATGAAGGGCGATCTGACCGAGGAGGTTACGAAGGGGAGCAAGACCTTCACCCGCAGACTCAACCCAGATGTCGAGTTCACGTCACCTGACGGCAGCCCAGTTTCTATCGCCGGTCGCTCGCTTATGCTTGTGCGCAATGTCGGTCACCTGATGACGAATCCGGCGATCCTGGACCGGAATGGCGATGAGGTTCCGGAAGGCATCATGGATGCTATGATTACCGGATTGATCGCGCTTCACGACGTTGGTCCCGGCGGCCGGCGGATGAATTCCCGCAAGGGCTCCATGTATGTCGTAAAACCCAAGATGCACGGTTCTGACGAGGTTGCCTTCGCCTGCGAGATATTCGCACGCGTCGAAGAGATCCTCGGCATGTCGCCGAACACGATGAAGATGGGCATCATGGACGAGGAGCGTCGCACGACGATCAACCTCAAGGAATGCATCCGCGCTGCCAAGGACCGTGTCGTCTTTATCAACACGGGTTTCCTCGACCGTACCGGTGACGAAATCCACACCTCGATGGAAGCCGGGCCGATGATTCGCAAGGGCGACATGAAGCAGGCGACCTGGATCTCTGCCTACGAAAATTGGAACGTCGACGTCGGTCTGGCCTGCGGCCTTTCCGGCCATGCGCAGATCGGCAAGGGCATGTGGGCAATGCCCGACATGATGGCGGCGATGCTCGAGCAGAAGATTGCGCATCCGAAGGCCGGCGCCAATACCGCCTGGGTTCCCTCGCCGACGGCAGCCACGCTGCACGCGACGCACTATCACCACGTTAATGTCGCCGACGTACAGGCCGTGTTGAAAGAACGACCGCGCGCCAAGCTTTCCGATATTCTGTCCGTTCCCGTGGCCGTTCGTCCGAACTGGACTCCGGAAGAAATTCAGCGCGAGCTGGACAATAACGCCCAGGGGATTTTGGGTTACGTTGTCCGCTGGATCGACCAGGGTGTCGGCTGTTCGAAGGTGCCAGACATCAACAATATCGGCCTTATGGAAGATCGTGCGACGCTGCGCATCTCGGCACAACATATGGCGAATTGGTTGCACCACGGCGTTGCCACCCGCGAACAGGTCGTCGAGACGATGAAAAGGATGGCCGCTGTCGTAGATGCCCAGAACGTGGATGATCCGGCTTATCAGCCGATGGCCGGTCACTTCGACGAGTCCATTGCCTTCCAGGCTGCACTTGATCTCGTTCTTAAGGGTCGTCAGCAGCCAAATGGCTATACGGAGCCGGTGTTGCACCGGCGGCGGCGGGAACTCAAGGCGAGACTTGCCGCCTGAATCAACGCGACGCCGAACAAAAATAAAGCCGCCGGCATATGCCGGCGGCTTTATTCTGTATCGACGGTTCCCGCAGAACTCTACTGAAGAACGACGACCCGTGCAGACTTGCCAGGACGTACACGATCGTAAAGATCCATGATGTCCTGGTTCATCAGGCGGATGCAGCCGGAAGACGCAGCAGTTCCGATCGAGGCCCATTCCGGGGTGCCGTGGAGACGGAACAACGTATCCTGTCCCTTGTCGTTGAAGAGGTAGAGGGCGCGTGCACCGAGCGGATTGCGGACACCGGGCTCCATGCCATCTTCGACATACTTGGCGACTTCCGGCTTGCGTGCGGCCATTTCCTTGGGGGGATGCCAGGTAGGCCAGGCCTGTTTCCAGGCGATGTAGGCCTCGCCCTGCCACGCAAAGCCCTGCTTGCCGACACCGATGCCGTAGCGGATCGCCCTGCCGTTCGGCAGCACGTAGTAGAGGAAGCGTTCGCGGGTATCGACGACGATCGTCCCCGCCTTTTCCTTCGTCTGATAGGAAACGATCTGCCGGTGGAATTTCTTGTTCAGCTTCTCGATCGGGATCGCCGGGAGGGCATAGCCCGCATCGGTCACTTTGCCGTAGGAATCGCTGAAGATCTTTGCCGTTGCCGTTTCGGTTCCGGGCTTGCCGGATTCGGACGTCGTGGAGCAGCCGGTGAGGGCCATCGTGGCCACGAGACCGAACACAGTGAGAGCATTGCGGAGGCGCATGGAGAACTCGTGTTTTGCGGGGATGATGGTCAGCCCAACCATCTTTGAATATGGTTTATTTTGAATTAAGCTGGTCTTGGCAAGAGTGCCGTGGGCGCCAAATCTCTTTGGCGCTGCAAAATGACTCGGCATTGCTTTTTTGCAACATGCCTTTGTTCCCGACGAGCAGTATCAATGACCATTCTTTCGATCGCCGTTAACAACCCGTTAATCGACGGGCGCCAGTCGGAGCGGGCACTGCTCGTCCGCCGCGGAGTGCAGGTACTTCTGAGTGAAATGCGCCAGGCCGTGCTGCCCGAACTTTCACTGTCGAGCGGCCGGCGTGCAGACCTGGTGAGCCTGTCTGAAAAAGGGGAGCTCTGGATTATCGAAATCAAGTCCTCGATCGAGGATTTCCGCGTCGACCGGAAATGGCCGGATTACAGGACGCATTGCGATCGCCTGTTCTTCGCCACACATGGCGAAGTGCCGCTGGACATCTTTCCGGAGGATTGTGGGCTCCTGCTTTCCGACGGCTACGGTGCGCATATCGTCCGCGATGCGCCCGAACACCGCCTGGCTCCGGCGACCCGCAAAGCAATGATGCTCAACTTCTCCCGGACGGCCGCACAGCGCCTCATGATGGCGGAGTGGGCCGCTTCGCGACAGAGCATCGAGTCCTGATCGGTCGCTATTTCGGCGCCCGCTTCGCGAGAATGCGCTGCAGCGTGCGGCGGTGCATGTTCAGTCGCCGTGCTGTTTCAGAGACGTTGCGATCGCAGTTCTCATAAACCCGCTGAATATGCTCCCACCGGACGCGATCGGCCGACATCGGATTTTCCGGCACTTCGGCTTTCTCGCCAGGGCGCTGGGTGAGCGAGTGGTATATGTCGTCGGCGTCGGCAGGCTTGGCGAGATAGTCGAGCGCGCCGAGCTTCACTGCTGTCACAGCGGTGGCGATATTGCCGTAGCCGGTCAGGACCACGATTCGGGTGTCGTCGCGACGTTCCCTTATTGCCTGGATAACGTCAAGACCGTTACCGTCTCCGAGGCGAAGATCAACAACCGCGTATTTCGGCGGTGCAGCCTTGGACTTGGCGATGCCCTCGGCAACCGACGCTGCGATGTCAACGGCAAATCCACGTGACTCCATCGCGCGCGCAAGGCGACGCAGAAATGGTACGTCGTCGTCGACGATCAGGAGGCTGGGATCGGGTCCGAGCGCGTCGCTTGCTGCCTTGCCCGAGGGGCTCTGAGCGTTGGAAGGAGCATTCTCAGTCATGGGCTGACATCCCTGCAGGGGTGTTCTGGTCGAAACTTACCCTTGCGTTATGGACACTTATGCATGGACGGTAAAGTCATTTTGTGGCTGCGGTGTCCATCAGGCGCCGCGGCCAGACGATCGAAATCCGGGCACCGGGCTGGTCGCTGCGATTTTCGAAGCGCAATTTGGCTCCGGAGCGCTCGAGCAGCGTCTTGGCGATGAAGAGGCCGAGGCCGAGGCCGCCGGCGCGATTTTCCCGCGCTCGGCTGCTCACATAGGGCTCGCCGATCCGCTGCAAAATGTCCTGTGAGAAGCCTTGACCGTCGTCCTCGATCACGATCGTCACCTTGTCGCTGTCGTGACCGACCGTCACCATGACCTTGCTTCGAGCGAAATCGAGAGCATTCTCGATCAGATTGCCGAGACCGTAGAGAATGCCGGCGTTGCGCAAACCGACCGGCTCTGTTGCGCGCTCGGCCTTTTCGACGAGTTCGAGCTTGATTCCGAACTCGCGGTGAGGCGCCAGGACCTCTTCGATCATGGAGGACAGGGGAAGGCGGCTCATGTGCGCTTCGTTTGCCGAGGGCAGCGTCGTCAGGCGTCGCAGGATATCGCGGCAGCGTTCGCTCTGGCTCCGCAGCAGGTGGACGTCCTCGCCGAATCGTTCGTCTTCGCCGAGCTCCTTTTCCATCTCGCGCGCAACGACGCTTATAGTCGCAAGCGGTGTACCGAGTTCGTGCGCAGCGGCGGCGGCCAGACCGTCGAGCTGGGAAAGATGCTTTTCCCGCTGCAGGACGAGCTCCGTCGCGGAAAGCGCATCGGCGAGCAAGGAGGCTTCCTGGGAAACACGATAGGCGTAAAAGGCCGCAAAACCCATCATTGAGGCGATGCCGAACCAGGTTCCGACCTGCATCACCGGCAGGATTTTCAGTGTCTCACCCGCATACCATGGAAGCGGATAGGGCGAAAAGGCGAGAGCGGTGATGGTCGCCATGGCGAGCGTCAAGAGCGCGAGAGAGTGTCTTGGCGGCTGCGACGCGAATGAGATGATGACAGGCACACAGATCAAGGGTGAGAAGGGGTTCGCCAGACCTCCCGTGATGAAGAGAAGCGCTCCGAGCTGCAGCAGATCAAGTCCGAGCACCGCGAAGGCAGAGAGCGGCTCCAACCGGTGGGTTGAAGGGAAGGCGGCAGCAAGCAAGGCGTTGGCGGCTGCGAGTGCACCGATCAGCAGTACGCATGCGAGCAGGGGTAACGGAAACTCCAGCCAGAAAGCGACGATGAGCACGGTAATGGTCTGTCCCAGCACGGCGACCCACCGCAGCCGCACGAGCGTTTGCAGCCGCAGCCGTCGGGTGGACGGTGCCATTAGGGTTTCGATGTCAGCCCCGACCATATTCTGCGCCCTCGCCTTCTCGTCTTTATCGTTCGTACCCTACGTACCACGGGGTTTTGCCCGTGTCGTTGCTTCTGCCTCCTCGGGGTTCTCCGGCCAAGGATGCTTTGGATAGCGGCCTCGCATATCGGCCCGCACGTCCTTCCATGACCCCGCCCAAAACCCCGGCAGGTCGCGCGTCGTCTGGATCGGTCTGTGTGCGGGGGAGGTCAGCTCGAGCAGTAGCGGCAGCTTTCCACCGATCATGGGATGCTGACGAAGCCCGAAAAGCTCCTGGACGCGCACCGATACTTTCGGTTCGTCACCCTCGTAATGAATCGGGTGATTCTGTCCGGTCGGCGCGCGAAAATGCGTCGGCGCCAGTCGATCGAGGTCACGTAGTATGCCATGCGGGACCAATGTACGCATGCCCTCAGTCAGGCCACCTGGATCGATCTGATCAAGACCGAGCACGCCGCGCTGGAAAGGGGTGAACCATTCATCGAGCCGCGCCGCCAGGGCTCCGTCGCCGACATCCGGCCACGGCTCCCCCAATGTCCGATGCAGAAAGCCGATCCGCTGGCGCAACTGCATGCCTTCTTTCGAGAAGGGAAGGGCGCCGATACCGGTTTGTCGCACGCCGGCGGCGAGGGCATCGGCCGCCGCTTCGCCCGATGGCTTCGGTAAGGGTGACTCCTCCAGGATGATCGCGCCAAGTCGAGCGACCCGTCGGGCGCGAACCTTGCCGCTCGCAGCATCGAAGAAGCATTCCTGGCTGCGCTTCACTGTTTCCGCGAGTTGCTCCTCGACGTCGGCGCGGCTGACCTCTGCCGCGGCGAGAACCCGTCCCTGTGCCGCCCGTCCTGTAAGATCGGCGATGACCAGCATTTGCGCGCCCGCAAGTCCTTCCGTATCCGGGATTTCCGCACCGCGCCCGTTCGCCATGACGAAGCGGCCACGCCCGCCACGCTGCAGTGCCACACGGTCGGGAAAGGCATGGAGTAACAGCTGACCGGCGGTCGCGGAAGTATCGGCGTGTGCATTGCCGCCGATGTTCCCCGCGATCCGCGTTGCGAGCTTTCGTGCTACCGTGGCACGGGTTCCACCATCCGCGGCAAACCTGCGCAAACGTTCATCGAGGTCGATCCCGGCTCCGCCGAGTCCCTGTTCGGTGAGAAGAACCGCAAGCATGGCCGCCTGACGGACGTGCCCGCCGGCGGCGGCGGCAATCACCATCGCCGCGAGGCGCGGTGGCAGACCGATTTCACGCATCGTCCGCCCCTTCGCCGTCAGTCGTCCCTGCTGATCGAGCGCTTCGAGCAGCGTCAGCATCGTGCGCGCTTCCTCAAGAGCGGCGGCCGGAGGAGGATCGAGGAAGGAAAGCATGGCGGGGTCGTGGACGCCCCAGTGTATCATGTCGAGAAGGAAGCCAGAGAGATCGCTCGCCAGAATCTCCGGTGGAGTGAAGGCGGGCAGGGCGGCGGTCTGTCCGGCGTGCCAGAGACGGATCGCGATTCCGGGCTCTGTTCGGCCTGCGCGTCCTGCTCTCTGGTCCGCCGACGCACGGGAGACGCGAACGGTTTCAAGCCGGGTAATTCCCGTTGTGGCCTCGAAGACGGGAAGCCGCTGCAGCCCGCTGTCGATCACGATCCGCACGCCATCAATGGTAATCGAGGTTTCGGCGATCGACGTGGCAAGAACGACCTTGCGGGTGCCTGGACGGGCCGGCCGTATCGCCTCATCCTGTTCCTTCTGCGTCAGGTTGCCGTAAAGAGGTGTTACGAAGATGTCCGCCCCCAGGCGCCCCTCAAGCCGCTCTGCAACACGATGGATCTCTGCTTGCCCCGGCAGGAACGCTAGGATGGAGCCCTTTTCCGAGGTGAGCGCATCGAGGATCGCGTCCGTGACCGCATCTTCAACGCGCACGCCCCCGGCGCGGTCGCGATAACGCACGTCGACCGGGAAGCTGCGTCCCTCGCTGACAATCACGGGCGGATTGCCGATCAGATCGGCAATCCGCGCCGTGTCGAGCGTTGCCGACATCACCAGAATACGCAGATCCGGACGCAAGGCCGATTGTGAGTCGAGCGCCAGCGCTAGGCCGAAATCGGCGTCGAGCGAACGTTCGTGAAATTCGTCGAAGAGGACCGCCGCCACGCCCCCGAGCTCCGGATCATCGAGGATCATCCGGGCGAACACACCATCTGTCACCACCTCGATCCTGGTGCGCGCGGAGACGCGATTGTCGAGCCGCATGCGATATCCGACAGTCTCGCCGAGGGGTTCACCGAGCAGTTCGGCCATGCGTCCGGCTGCGGCTCTGGCGGCCAATCGCCGTGGCTCGAGGAGAACGATGCGCCCGTCGGATCGCCAGGAGCTGTCGAGGAGACGAAGGGGAACAATCGTCGTTTTGCCGGCGCCCGGCGGGGCCGAAAGCACGGCGCGTCCGGCCGCGGCGAGAGCCTCGTCGACCTCGGCAAGTACGTCGCAGATCGGCAGTGAAGGCAGTCGTGGGATCATATCTCGTCGACGTTTGTTTGAATAAGAGCGCGGCCCTTTGGCCGGTGTGTCGCCTCTGCCCCAGAACGCGCTTTTTCCATACTCCAGTTTGTTCCGGACGTGATGAGATTCACGCGAAACGTGCTTGCCGTGTATCAGGTCCTGCCGCGAGAAGCATATTCATATGCAAGCACGGCGCCGGCGAGGTCTTCAAGCGCCGCCCCGACCGACTTGAAGAGCGTGATCGCCGATGCACTGCTACGGCCTGTCGCCTCACCGCGTACGAGTTCCGCCAGCTCGGCCCGTATGTCGCTCTCTCTGATGACGCCTGCATTGATCGGCTGCACGAGATCGCCGCCTTCGGTGAGTGCCCCCGCTCGCGTATCGACGAAGACTTCAGCCCGGCTGACCGCTTCGTCGTCGCTTTCTCGCATTGACGGCTTGAAGGCTCCGACAAGATCGAGGTGGGCGCCAGGCTTGAGCCATGCACCTCGGATCAGGGGTTCACTGGACAAGGTGCAACAAGAGATGAGGTCGGCGCTTCGGCTGGCGGCCTCGAGGTCGGTCACAACAGCTGCGTCGTAACCCAGTGCACGCGCCTCGTGCACGATCGCGGCGGCCTTTTCGCCGCTACGGCCCCAGACCCGGAAGCGCTTGAGCGGACGGGTCACGGCATGCGCCTGAATAAGATTGAGTGAAAGCCGCCCCGTTCCTACGACGAGCATCTCCTCCGCGTCCTCGCGCGCGAGGTAGCGGGCAGCAAGCGCCGAGGTCGCTGCCGTCCGACGTGCCGTAAGCTCGCCGCCCTCGATGACCGCGAGCATCTCTCCGGTCCGGCCGGAGGAGAGGAGATAGGTACCGAAGATCGCCGGCAGGGATCGCAGATGGTTGTCCGGAAAAACAGACAGCAGCTTCACCCCTATATACTCTCCGGGGATCCAGGCCGGCATCATGAGGAGGGTCGCGTCCCGTTCCCCGGGCACGGCGACATCCAGGTGATGGCGGACAGGGACCACACATCCACCGGCGAAGATTCGCTCGATTGCGCCGATAAGTTCGGGCCAGGGCAGCGCACGGCTTGTCTGTTGTTCGTCCAGAACCAGCATGATTTTACTCCGTTCAATAGCTGGCCGGACACTATCAACGGGTTCCTGCGTGAGGAAGGGGGTAGTTCGGCTCTATTGGCGTTGGGTGTGGTGGTTATGGTTGGTGGGGTGTTGGGTTTGGATTTTGCGGTGTGGTGTTGTAAAAATGGAAAAGAGCGTTTTTTTTTCAGAGAGTTGGAAATTTCTTTGAAAAAATTGGAGGTGGTGTGTTGACTTGTTTGAGGGGGTAGGATTATACATCCGCTCACTGACGAGGGCGGCGGCGCTGCTGGCGACGATGACCTTCGTTCTTGAGAAATCACTGGAAATTGGCTGAGACGCTGATTGGTTGCCGGACTTT